>CAYPYI010000020.1:0-21001 GCA_964415085.1 uncultured Tissierellaceae bacterium | reverse complement strand
AAAACCTTCATTCATAAAGAATGAAGGTTTTTTTATGTCCATTTTTAAGATAAATGTAAATAAATTAAGAAGAACGAATAGTAAAATTTTTATTATCTTAACAATACCTTTACATATAAATATCATTCAAAGCTGTCAAAGTCCGATAAAGACAAGATTTTACTAAAAAATCATTATAGAGAAAAACGTTTTTTTCTCTTGATTTTATACTTAAGTCATGGTAGTATTAACAGTATCTTAACAATATATTAATATTTAATTAATAATATACTTACAAAAGTATATTAACGTTTCTGATATGAAGCAATTGCTTTATATATCTATTAAAAAAGAAAAGGGGATAAGATTATGAAGAAAAGATTTAGTTTAGTTTTATTATCAATGATATTAGTGTTCGCACTAGTAGCTTGTGGTGATAAAGACGCAAACCAAGATCCAAATGCACCAGTTGATACAAGCAATTATCCAGATAAGTCTATAGACGTAATTGTTGCTTATAAAGCTGGAGGAGGAACAGACGTAGGAGCTAGAATTTTAGCATCAGTAGCAGAAAAAAGCTTAGGTAAACCATTAGTAATATTAAACAAACCAGGTTCAGACGGAGAATTAGGATATACTGAACTTGCTAATGCAAAACCAGACGGATATACAATTGGTTTTATAAACTTACCAACATTTGTAAGTTTAACATTAGAAAGAAATACTAAATACCAAGTTGACGATGTAGTACCTATATTAAATCACGTTTATGATTCAGGAGTATTAGTAGTTCAAGGAACAAGTGAATTTAATACTTTAGAAGATTTAGTAGATTATGCAAAAGCTAATCCAGGAGATGTAACTATATCAAATAACGGTACAGGAGCTTCAAACCATATAGGTGCAGCTCACTTTGAACATGAAGCAGATATAGATGTAACTCACGTGCCATTTGGTGGATCAACAGACATGATCGCTGCATTAAGAGGTGGACACGTAGATGCTACAGTAGCTAAAATAAGTGAAGTAGCAGGACTTGTTAACTCAGGAGAATTAAAAATATTAGCATCTTTCACAGAAGAAAGATTAGACGGATTTGAAGATGTTCCAACAATGGCAGAAAGCGGATATGAAATATTATTCGGTTCAGCTAGAGCATTAGTTGCTCCAAAAGGAACTCCACAAGAAATTATAGACATTTTACATGATGCATTCAAAGAAGCTATGGAAAGCGATGAGCACATGGAAAAAGCTAACAATTCAGACTTACCAATTAAATATATGAGTCCAGAAGAATTAGCAGAATATATAAAAGCAGAAGAAGATTATTTAAAAGAAATATCAGAATTAATAGATTTAAACTAAATTAAAAGATGAACGTGGAATGAATTTTTATTCATTCCCGTTCTAATTAATCTGGAGGTGTACAATGAGAAAGCTAGATTTGATTCTAAGTGCTATATTAATAGCATTTAGTGGAATAGTATATTTAATGATCTCTCAACTTCCTAAAGAAGCAAGTTTGTATCCAATTTTTGTAACTACTCTATTACTAGTATTATCAGTAATTCAGTTATTTAAAACGTATAGAAACAAGGAAGAAGAGAACGAAAAAAGTCCATTTGATGGAATAGAGAAAAAACAAATGTTATTTGTATTAATTGCAAGCGGTATATATGTAGCTTTAATAAGTGTATTAGGTTATATAGGATCAACAGCTTTATATGTAGCTGCAATATTAATAGGCTTAAAAACGGAAAAAAAGAAAAGTGTAATTATAAGTATAGGTTTTTGTATTTTTATTTATGTATTATTTAAAATTTTACTACAAGTTCCTCTACCAAAGGGACTAATTATCTAAATATGAGGTGAATTTAATGAGTGATATAGTATATGGTTTAGTCAATGCATTCTCGCTTCTAAACTTATTTGCAGCTCTTGCGAGTACTGCAGTAGGTATAATAGTAGGTGCATTACCAGGATTATCAGCGGCAATGGGTGTTGCTCTATTAATACCAATAACATTTGGTATGCCAGCAGACACTGCATTAATAGCATTAGCCGGAGTATATTGTGGTGCGATCTATGGTGGATCAATATCAGCAATATTACTTCACACACCAGGTACTTCATCAGCAGCTGCAACAGCTATAGATGGATACCAATTAACTTTACAAGGTAAAGCAGGTAAAGCTTTAGCAACAGCTACAATCGCATCATTTATAGGAGGAGTATTAAGTACTATAGCTTTATATACTTTATCTCCACTACTTGCAAAACTTGCATTAAAATTTGGTCCAACAGAATATTTCTGGTTATCAATATTTGGGCTTACAATAATAGCAGGAGTTAGTTCAGATTCAATGCTTAAAGGATTAATTTCAGGAGCATTAGGTTTAGTTATATCAACAATAGGAATGGATCCTATGTTAGGTATACCAAGATTTACTTTTGGAGCAACTTCACTTTTAGAAGGGCTTCCATTTACAGCTACATTAATAGGTTTATTCTCAATGTCACAAGTATTAGTTTTATCTGAGAAAAAACTAAAAGAGATGGAAAAACCAAAAGCAGTAACAGATAAGGTTTTATTAAGTTGGGAAGAAATAAAAACAATATTACCAATAAGTTTATATTCAACATTAATAGGTACAGTTGTAGGTATATTACCAGGAGCTGGTGGAACAATCGCGAGTTTCATGGGTTATAACGAAGCAAAAAGATTTTCAAAAAATAAAGAATTATTCGGAAAAGGAAGTATTGAAGGTATAGCAGGAGCGGAAGCTGCAAACAACGCTGTAACAGGAGGATCTTTAATACCAACATTAACATTAGGTATACCAGGAAACTCAGTAACAGCAATACTTTTAGGTGGATTAATAATACAAGGATTAAAACCAGGACCAGACTTATTTACAGTTCATGGTAAAATAACATATACATTCTTCGCAGGTTTTGCTATAGTTAACGTATTTATGTTATTACTAGGTTTATTCGGAGTTAGATTCTTTGCTAAAATAGCAGGAGTTAAAGATAGTATATTAATACCAATAATATTTTCATTATCAGTAGTAGGATCATTTGCAATAAACAATAGAATGTCAGACGTTTGGGTTATGTTTATATTCGGAATTATAGGATACTTTGCTAAAAAATTCAACTTAAACTCAGCAGCTATTGTACTTGCATTAATATTAGGACCAATTGGTGAGACTGGACTTAGAAGAACTTTAATTATGAATAAAGGAAGTTATGCATCTTTATTTAATAGTACTATAAGCTGGGTATTAATAATAGTAAGTGTATTATCACTATTATCACCAATAGTAATGGCTAAATTTGAAAAGAAACATGAGAATATTACAGAACAAATAAAAAAATAATAAATTAATTACTAAGGGGTTATAGATATGATAAGTCAAGGAGAAATAATAATAAGACTTTTATTTTCTGCCATCATAGGTGGATTAATAGGTATAGAAAGAGAAGCTAACAACAGGCCAGCGGGTCTTAGAACCCATGTTTTGGTAACTGTAGGTTCAGCTTTAATCATGCTTGTATCTATAGATGGCTTTTATAACCCACAAACAGGTACCGCATCAGGTGACCCAGCTAGACTAGCAGCACAGGTAGTTAGTGGAATAGGTTTTTTAGGTGCGGGTACAATTATGAGAACAGGAAATAAAATTAAAGGACTAACAACTGCGGCAAGCTTATGGGTTTGTGCAGGTATAGGTCTTGCCATGGGAAGTGGCTACTATTTAGGTGGACTATTTACAACTGCTATTGTACTTATTACATTAATGACCCTAAGACCATTTGAAGAAAGAATCTTCAAAGCAAAGTATAAACAGTTAGAATTAACTGGAGATAATAGACCTGGTTTAATAGGTGAAATAGGTACTTTATTAGGAAGACATGATGTAATAATAAAAGACATAGTTATAGTAGATAGTGATGTAAATAGTGAAGATGATGAAGATGAGTTGATGGAGATTCAACTTATGATTAAGTTGCCTAACACTTTTAATTCAAGGAACTTTTTCCATGAATTATATCAGATAGAGGGAATGTTTCGAATAATATTAGACGAAAAAGAAGTAACAAAGGATTATTTATAATAACTACCCCTAATTATAAATAGCTATATACCTTATGATAATGAAACAATACAAGTTTTGTGCTATACTATCATTAGATAATAATCTCATATGAAAGGAATTTTAAAATGAATAGAAAGAGAATATTAGTAGTTGATGATGAGAAAAATATAGTAGAACTTATAAGGATGAATTTAGAAAGAAGCGGATTCGAAACAATTCCAGCATATACAGGAAGGGAAGCTTTAGATAAAATAGAAGAAAGTCTTCCCGACCTTATATTACTAGACTTAATGTTACCAGATATCGATGGACTTGAGATATGCTCAAGATTAAAAATGAATAGAAAAACCAAGGACATACCAATAATAATGCTAACAGCTAAAAGTGAGGAGTCCGATAAGGTAATAGGTTTAGGTTTAGGTGCAGATGATTATGTAACTAAGCCTTTTGGTGTTAGAGAACTAGAAGCTCGAATTAAGACGGTTTTAAGAAGAGTAGACACTATAAACGAACTTAAAGAGAACATAACTAAGCCAAGTGAGCATATTGAATATAAAGATTTAGAAATGGATATAGAGAAATATCAACTACTTAAAAATAATGAAGAAATAGATCTTACATTAACAGAATTTAATATTTTAAAATTACTAATTGAGAACCAAGAAAAAGTAATGTCACGAGAAAGTTTACTTGAAGAGATCCAGGGAGATAAATCTAATACAGAAACAAGGACTGTAGATGTTCATATTAGAAACTTAAGAAAAAAACTAGATGATACAGAAGAGCCTTACGAATATATTGAAACTATTAGAGGAATTGGATATAGGATGAAGTAGGTGCTAGAGTGAGAAAAAGGTTATTAACAAACTTTATATTTGTACTTTTAATAAGTGCAGTAGTATCAGGTGCTTTAGCATATAGCTTTATAAAAACTAGTTATTTAACTAGTAAAGAAGAAAAATTAATGAGTAATATTAATTTAATAATGAATTCATTAGATAAGATGGACATAAATTATACTGAAAAAAGTTTTTATAAATTATCTCAAGAATTATCAAATCAAACAAATTCAAGAGTAACATTTATAACAAGTGATGGTAGAGTCTTGGCAGATTCTATTAACAATAGCATTATATTTAAAGATTTTAAAGTCATGCCAGAATATAAATATGCCATAAAAGGTGACAGACAGATTGTACAAAGATATAGTTTAGAAGTAGGAAAGAAATATTCCTATCTTGCTATGCCACCTATTAAGCTAGGAAATTTGGATGTTATTGTGCGTTTAGGCGAAGACTTTGAAGAAATAGATGTTATTATAGAAACTTTTTTAAGCTATGCATTTATGTCTACTTTTATTGGTTTAGTTTTTGCAATAATAGTAGGTTATATCAGTGCAGGAAGGATTGTAAAGCCTGTAAAAGAACTGACAGAAGCTTCAAAAATCATTACAGATGGTAACTTAGATAAAAGAGTATATATAGATACAAATGATGAAATACAAGACTTATCAATGAGTTTTAATAGGATGATAAATAAATTAAACTATACCATAGGTGAACTTAAAGATAAAAACACAGAAACAGATGCAATACTAGCAAGTATGCAAGAAGGTTTAATAGCAGTTAATAATGAAAAGAAAGTAATACTTATAAATGATATGGCTAGAAGAATATTTACACTTTCAACCCCTATAAAGTTAAATTGTTATATAGATCAATTAGAGATAGATGACTATATAATATCATTAATAGAATATGGAATAGAAAACAATATAGAACTTGATAGAGAAGTTGAAATTATAAATATGGATAGGGAAAAAATAATACTAGATATATCAACAAGTATTATTCAAAGTAAGGGTAATAGTAAAAATATAGTAGGAACTTTAATAATGATAAGAGATGTTACATCTATTAGAAAGTTAGAGAAAATGAGACAGGATTTCGTAGCTAATGTATCTCATGAATTAAGAACTCCTCTTACATCAATAGGGGGATTTGTTGAAACATTAAAGATACAAGAGTTAGATGAAACTAATAAAAAACGTGCATTAGAAATTATAGAATTCGAAACAGATAGACTAAAAATATTAATAAATGATCTACTTAAATTATCTGAAATAGAGAATTTGGAAAATGTGAAATCTCCAGAAATTGTAGATATAAATATTACATGTGACAAAGTTATAAGTCTTTTAAAACCCCAGATGAAAGAAAAAAATATAAGCTTTACTTTAAGCATAGAGGATAATATTAATAAGCTAGATGCACAAGAAGATTTTATTAGGCTCATTCTTATAAATATAATAGAAAATAGTATAAAATATACAAAAGATAATGGAACTATAGATGTAGATATTAAAAATCTTAATGATGGGATAAAAATAGAAGTAAAAGATAATGGAAGAGGAATTCCAGAAGAGGATTTACCGAGAATATTTGAAAGATTCTATAGAGTAGATAAAAGTAGATCTACAGAAATTGAAGGTACAGGATTAGGCCTTGCTATAGTTAAGCACATTGTAATACTTTTAAAAGGTGATATAAAAGTTGAAAGTGAATATAACAAAGGGAGTAAGTTTACAATAGTTATTCCTTAATTTTAATTAGGTCAAGACTTGTGTCTTTGGCCTAATTTTTTTTAAAACAATGAAGAAAATATAAAAAAGTGATATAATTATATTAACTATGAAAATAAAGGAGATAATATGAAAAAGAGACTAAAAAACATATTAAAAATATCATTAATCCTTCTTGCTATTTTTATAATATTAAATAAATTAGGAATAGTTGATATTGATTCATTTTCAAATAGATTAAAGGAATTAAAACAAGTAGATGAGGTTATTAATCAAGATTTTGATAAGATAAAGTACTACAATGATAGAATAATTTTGTATAATAATGAAGAAGGAATAATTTATGCTAATGAAGATATAATACCAATTGATGCAGGTCTTAGTGATAAGAAAATTGTATTTGGAAAAGATCAAATATATATAGTTGATAAGGAATTTAATATTATAAAAGCATTAGACTTAAATGGAGAGGAAATAGATACATATTTTTTAGAAAAGGATATATTTAAATTAGAAGAAAGATATAATAAGCTGCTTATACATTATAAAGCTAATAATATAGAGACCGTTGAAATATGTGATTTAAAAGCAGAAAAAATCAAAGAGCATAGTGTTGAAAAGTGGAGTATATTAACTTTTGATATTAATGATAAATCCAGTAATTATGTACTGAGTATTTTAGATTTTAGTAATGATCAAATAAAAAGTATACTAGAATATCAAAATATTAAAGGTGAAAATATATGGAATATAACATTTCCTGATGAGATTGTAATGAAAACGCACTTTATGAATAATAATATATTAGTTATAACGGATGAAAATATACATTTTATTGATAATGGAAAAATTATTTGGAGTAAAAAAATTGATGATATAAACAAAATTGAAGTTAAAGATTCTTTAGTTTATCTACTATATAATAACACTTTAGAGGTTGTTAATATGGAAGGTAAAACAGTTTATAAATTAGGACTTAAAAGAGATTATGATAGGATGATATTTTTTAAAGATAATTTAATTCTATTTGGTGAGAGAAATATATTAGGAATAAAAGATGGTGAAAAGATTTTAGAGCATATAAACGAAAGTAAGATATTAGATATAGCTGTAAATAATGAAAGTATAGCTATTTTAAATAAAGATTATGTAAAAATATATCAACTTAAAAACTTAAAAAAGTAGGAGGATATTATGGAAAAAATAGTAGACGCAAGGGGTAAGTCTTGCCCAGTACCAGTGATTATGACTAAAAAGGAAATAGACAAATTATCATCAGGAATAATAAGAACAATTGTAGATAATGAAGTAGCAAAAGAGAATGTATCTAAACTTGTTAAGAATTTAGGGTATGAATATAGTATAGATGAAAAAAGTAGTGAAGAATTTCACATAATAGTTAAATTAGATGAAAATGCAGTAATAGAAGAAACAAGTGATGAATTTAAAGATATGGTATTAGGATTTTCAAAAGATATCATGGGCAGTGGAGATAGAAAATTAGGGGAAATACTAATAAAAAGCTATATTTATACAGTAAGAGAAACTACACCACTACCAAAAGCTTTATTATTTTTTAATACAGGTGTTAACTTAACATGTGAGGATTCACAAGTTTTAGAAGACTTAAAATATTTAGAAAGTAAAGGTGTTGAAATTGTTTCATGTGGAACATGTTTAGATTTTCTAAATAGAAAAGAGGATTTAGCAGTGGGTAGTGTATCAAATATGTATACTATTTATGAAACACTAAGAGAAGCCGCTTCTAATATAGTATTATAATGAAAACATTAATTAGTTTTGAATCAGTACATTTTGCACTAGAATGTGAAGATAAATTAAAAGATAAATATAAGCTAAGAACAATACCGACACCAAGAGAGATAACTCTAAGCTGTGGAATATCTTTATTAATAGACACAACAGATATAGAGAAATTGAAAAGAGATTTAGAAAATATAAAATACAAAGGAATATATAAATATAAAAAAGAAGGAATAAAAACTATTTTAGAGAAAGTAGATATATAGGAGGCGAATATGGGAAATAAATATTTAACCATAATTCAAGACTTTTACCAGACTATAAAATCATTTTTAGTAAAAGAAGGATTAGACGGAAAAAACCAAGCAAATTTATTAGGTAAAATTGTAACTGTAATAATTATTTATTTTGTAGTAGAAATTTTAAAAACATTAATAAATAAACTAATTATAAATAAATTAAGAAAATCTAAAATGAACTATATAGGTGTAAATGAAAATAGAGCTACCACACTTATAAATATATTAAATAAAACTATAAGTGGAGTTCTTACTTTTATTGGGGTCTTAATGGCACTGGATGTATTTAACTTTCCAACATCATCAATTCTAGCTACAGCAGGAATTGGAGGTATAGCAATAGGTTTTGGTACACAATCTTTAGTAAAAGACTTAATAACTGGTTTTTTTATATTATTAGAAGATCAGTATTCTGTAGGAGATCATGTTGAAATTCAAGGGAAAGATGGAATAGTAGAAGACTTAGGTTTAAGAGTAACTAAAATTAGAGATTTCGGTGGGGAATTATATATAATTCCAAACAGTAGTATAACTTTAGTTACAAATAAAACAAGAGGTTCTATGAGGTCGCGTGTAATTTTATCTATTGCATATGAAGAAGATGTAGATAAGGCTTTAAAAGTACTAGAAGAATATAATAAAAGAGTATGGCAAAAACAAGAAATATTTATAGAAGGTCCAACTATAGTAGGAGTATCAAGTCTGTCAGAGTATAGTGTGGATATTACTATAATTGCTAGAACTAAACCTATGGATCAGTGGCAAGGTGAGAGGATAATAAGAAAAGATGCATTAGATTTATTAAAAAGAGAAAATATTGAAATACCTTATAAGAAACAAGTTATATATAAAGGAGATGAATAAATGATACTTAATTATGAGCTAGGAGATATAGTTACACTAAAAAAAGGTCATCCATGCGGAGAGAATAAATGGGAAATAACAAGAACAGGTGTAGATATAAAGTTAAAATGTACAAAATGTGATAGAGAAATCTGGATGAGCAGGATAGACTTTGAAAAAAGAGTTAGAAAAATTCTAGTTGATGATAAGTTTATATCCATAGTTCATCATAAAAAAGATAATTAATTTCTTGAATATATTATAATCTAATGTTATAATTGTTAAGTATCCTTGCTCTATAATAATTTATAGGGCCGATTAAGTCCACAGGGGGTGAACGTAAATGAGAAATTATGAAGCAGTTTTAATCTTTTATCCAAACACGGAAGAAGAAAAAAGAGCTCAAATATTAGAAAGATTCAAAGGTATAGTTGAAGAAGAAGGTAGCGTAACTAAAGTTGATGAGTGGGGTCTAAGAAAATTAGCATACACTATTAACGATATAAACGAAGGTTACTATGTTTTAGTTAACTTTGAAACAAACCCAGAAATAGTTTTAGAACTTGAAAGAGTTGTTAAAATATCTGACAGCATTATGAGACACATAATCATTAGAGAAGACGAATAATCTGTAATCTAAAGAATGGTGGGATAATATGAATAATGTTGTATTAATAGGAAGATTAACTAGAGATCCTGAACTTAGGTACATACCAAATTCAGGAGCAGCTGTTACTAACTTTACTTTAGCGGTTGATAAACAACTACCTAAAGATAAAAAAGATGAAATGGAAGCTAAAAACCAACCAACTGCAGACTTTATAAGAGTTGTAGTTTGGGGTAAAATGGCTGAAAACTGTGCTAATTATTTAGCAAAGGGTAGACTAGTAGCAGTACAAGGTAGAATTCAAACAGGAAGTTACGACGCTCAAGATGGTAGTAAAAGATATACTTTTGAAGTAGTAGCTAATAATGTTGAGTTTTTAGAATGGGGAGATAAAAATCAATCAAATCAATCAAATCAACAGCAATCACAAGGTGGTTCTGATGACTTTTCTGATTTAGATGGTCTTTACCAACCAGTAGGAAATGACGATATTCCGTTTTAGTTAGGGGGTTAGAAAATGCAAAAGAGATTTAGACCAAGAAGAAAAGTTTGTTCTTTTTGTGCAGATAAAAATAAGAAGATAGATTATAAAGATTTATCTGAATTAAATAAATATATCAATGACAGAGGTAAAATTCTTCCAAGAAGAGTTTCTGGAAATTGTTCAAAACATCAAAGAGAATTAACAACAGCTATAAAAAGAGCAAGACAAGTAGCATTGTTACCATATAACGCTGAATAATAATTAAGAGAGGATATCCTCTCTTTTTTTATAATTTAAGGGAAGTCTCCTCTATTAAGAGGGGATCTTGATAATAATTCATAATTAAGTAAATTAAAGAATTTTACATATATTAATGAATATATAAAAATATATACAAGTTAAATGTATATAAGACATTTATATCTATATATATTATAATATATATAGTATAAATAAAAGGTAGGAGTGGAAATGTTATGAACACATCAAAAGATATAATAAAAGAAATGTTAATGCTAACCATTGTAATGACTATTTTTGCAATACTGGGAAGCATGTCTTTACCATATATATTAATATTATTACCAGCTCCATTTATAGTTTTTAATATAAAAAATAATATGATACTTGGTAATTTAAGTTTTATTATATTGTCTATAACTTTGTCATTAGTAGTAACACCAAGTTTAGGAATCTTATTTTTAATAATATTTATTCCACTTATAATGACAATGAGTTATCTTATAAATAAAGAAAGTAAAAATAAAGATATTTTGTTTTTTAGTACTATGGCATTTTTTATTTCAATTATAGTTTTATTTGCAATAGCAAATTCAGGAGATATTACCATAGGAGAATTAATTGAAACTAAAATACAAGAAGTAGTAAATATACAAATTGAAAACGTAAAACAACTTGATATTAAGTCAGACCAGGTAAAAGATTTAGAAGAAGTTCTAACCTCAGGACTTAGATATTTATTTTATATATTTCCAGCTGTCTTATTAATAGCATCTACTATCTTTACTTATATTAACTATAAGATAGTAGCTATGGGACTTGATAGATTAGATATGGAAAAATTAACGCCTAATGTGTTTAGAAGGTTTAGACTTCCAACAACATTTTTTATGGGGATTGTTTTAATATATTTTATAGGATTTGGCTTAAGTAGCCTAAATCTAGTAAATAGTGATATAATAGGAAGTAATATATTAGTTCTTGCAAGCTTTTTTATTTTAGTCCAAGGACTATCAGTAGTAGACTTTTTTCTAACAAAAAGAAAAGTATTTTCAGTACTAAAAGTACTTGTAATGTGTATATTTATATTTATACCAACAATGGTAACTATAACTTATCTAATCGGAATTATAGATATGATATTTAATATAAGAAGAATTTAGTCTATAATCTTAAGTAGGAGGATAAAGATGAAAGATAACAACAAATTATTTAGCTGGTCTGATGCGAGAATATATCTTATTTTATTTTTAGCACTAACTATTATAGTTGTAATAAAAAATCCATTACTTGGGTTTATATGTCTACTTGTTTATGGTTATATTATTTATCATACTTATGTTTTAGTTGAAGAAAAAAATAAAGAATTAGTAGAAGATATAGAGTCTTTAGCAGATAACTTTGAATCAGCTACAAAATATGCAATATTTAATATGCCTTTTCCGCTTGTTATGTTAAATAGTAATGGAGATATAAATTGGTATAATACTCCATTTTTAAACATGTTAGAAGGTAAGGACATATTAAATAAAAACATAAAAAAATTTATACCAGCTATAGATCTAGGAAAAAGTGATTCTAACAAAGATACAGAAATAGAGGTTGAGAATATTTCCTACAACGATAAAGACTATTTGGTATATTTTAACTATATAAATAATAAAAAAAGTGTTACATCTGGTGATAGATTAGTTCTTTTATATTGGGTAGATAATACTAAGTATAAAGATCTTCAAATAGAATTTGATAAAAGTAAGCCAGTTGTATCTTTAGTTTATATAGATAACTATGAAGATGTTAAAAGTAATACAATTGAGGTCAATAGACCTTTAGTATTAGCTGAGATAGATAGTAGAATAAGAGATTATTTCAATAAATATAATACAGTAGTTAGAAAATATGAAAATAGTAAATATTTAGTTTTCATGGATAATGAATCATTAAATGAAATACAAGATAAGAAATTTGATCTTTTAGATGACCTAAGAGAACTTGATATAGGAAATAAAATTCCAATAACATTAAGTATAGGTGTATCCACTACAGAAAAAAGTTTAGAAGAAAGCTATAAAAACGCAAGAGCAGCAATAGATATAGCTCTAGGTAGGGGTGGAGATCAGGCTGTACTTAATAATAATGGTAAATTTGAATTCTTCGGAGGTAAGTCTAAAGCATTAGAAAAAAGAAATAAGGTAAAGGCAAGAGTAATAGGATATGCTTTAAAACAACTTATAACGCAAGCTGATAATGTAGTAATAATGGGACATACTAATCCTGATATGGATGCATTTGGTTCAGCAATAGGTGTTTTAAGGGGTGTTAAGAATATAGAAAAACCAGGATATATAGTTTTAAATGAAATAAATCCTTCAATAAAAAATATTTATAATAAAATGAAAATAGACCAAGAAGAATTAGTAGATCACTTCATAACAACTGAAAAAGCAGAACAAATAATTACTAAAAACACACTTATGGTTTTAGTAGATAATCATAAGCCTAGTTTTACTGAAGCTCCAGAGCTTCTAGGTTTAGTTGAGAAGGTTGTAATTATAGATCATCATAGAAGAGGAACAGAATTTGTAAAAGATCCTGTTTTAACATATTTAGAGCCTTATGCTTCATCAGCAAGTGAGCTAGTAACAGAGATACTAACTTATATGACAGATAATATCTCACTTACGAAATTTGAAGCTGAAGCTTTACTTGCAGGAATCACAGTTGATACTAAAAACTTTAGTTTTCAAACAGGTGTTAGAACATTTGAAGCAGCATCTACATTAAAGAGATCCGGAGCAGATACAACAGCAGTAAGACAATTATTTAGAGATGATTATGAAACGTTTATAGATAAAGCCAATGTTGTTTCTTCTTCTGAAATAGTAGAAGGAAATGTGGCAATAGGAATTCTTGATAAAGATGATGATGACTCAGTACTAATAGCAGCTCAATCAGCAAATGAATTACTAGATATAAATGGAATGGAAGCATCATTTGTATTAACGTATATAGATGATAAAATTCATATATCAGGTAGATCTCTTGGAAATATTTCAGTACAATTAATATTGGAAGAACTAGGTGGAGGTGGACACTTGACAAGTGCTGGTGTTCAACTTAAAGATATGAGTATGGATGAAGCCAAACAATTATTAATTGAGGCTATTAAAAAACATATAAAGGATGGTGTAGAGTAATGAAAGTTATATTATTAAAAGATGTAAAATCATTAGGAAAACAAGGAGAATTAGTTGATACTAAAGTAGGATATGCAAGAAACTACTTATTCCCAAGACAGCTTGCAGTAGAAGCAACACCAGAAAACTTAGCAAATTGGAAAGAAGAAAATAAAAAAAGAGATGCTAAAATGGAAAAAGAAAAAGCTGAAGCATTAAAATTAAAAGAAGAAATAGAAAAAATTACTTTAACTTTTAAAGCAAAATCTGGTGAAGGTGGAAGACTATTTGGTTCAATTACTTCAAAAGATATAGCAGATGAGCTTAAAAAACAAAACAAAATAAAAATAGATAGAAGAAAAATTGAGTTAGAAGATAATATAAAAGAAATTGGCTTCTTTACAGTTGCAGTGAGAGTATATCCTCAAATTACAGCTGACTTAAAAGTTGAAATAAAAGAACAATAGTAAAAGGGGAATTAATATGACAGATCAAATGATAGGTCTAATTCCACCGCACAGTTTAGAGGCAGAGGAATCTGTACTAGGATCTATGATACTAGATCGAACTGCAATAAATGAAGCAACTGAAACATTACGTGCTAATGATTTTTATAAAAACAGTAATGCTGAGATTTATGATGCAATTTTATCTTTATTTAATAGAAATGAACCAGTAGATTTAATAACTCTTTCAGAGGAATTAAAACAAAGGGGAACTCTAGATAGTGTTGGGGGTATAACTTATTTAGCTAACTTATCTAGTGGTGTAGCAACTACTACAAATATAAAATATTACTGTAAAATAGTAGAAGAAAAATCTATTTTAAGAAAACTTATAAAATCAAGTAATGAAATCATATCTAAAGCTTATGAAGATCAAGAAAATGTAAATGCTATTATGGAGAAAGCCGAAAAAAACATATTTGATATAACTCAAGGTGTTGAAAGAGAAGGCTTATATCCTATCAATGAAGTTCTATTAACAAGTTTTGAAAAAATAGAAAAAATGGCAGAAAATAAAGGTCAATTAACAGGTTTAACAACAGGTTTTATTGATTTAGATAGTAACTTATCAGGTCTTCAAGCATCTGATTTAGTTTTACTTGCAGCAAGACCTTCAATGGGAAAAACAGCTTTAGGTATAAATATGGCAGTTAACAGTGCGTTAAAAGCAAAAGCAAAAGTAGCAATATTTTCTCTAGAGATGTCAAAAGAACAATTAGTTCAAAGGATGATCTCATCTGTAGCACATGTTGATTTAAGAAATATAATAAGTGGTAATTTAGATGAAGATGAATGGCTACAAATAATAAATTCCATGGGACCATTATCAGAAGCAGAAATTTATATAGATGATACTGCAGGTATCTCACTTATGGAGTTAAGTGCAAAATGTAGAAGATTAAAGCTAGAAAAGGGTGTAGATTTAGTTTTAATTGACTATTTACAACTTATGGAACTAGAAGGTTCAACAGAAAGTAGACAACAAGAAATTTCAGCTATATCAAGGGGATTAAAGATTCTTGCTAAAGAAATAGACTGCCCTGTAATAGCCTTGTCTCAGCTTTCAAGAGCACCAGAACTAAGAGCTGACCATAGACCTATATTATCTGACTTAAGAGAGTCTGGAGCTATTGAGCAGGATGCTGACGTGGTAATGTTTTTATATAGAGATGATTATTATCATGAAGATTCTGAAAAGAAAAATATAGGTGAAGTAATAATTGCTAAACATAGAAATGGTCCGACAGGAACAGTTGAATTAGTATGGAAACGAGAATTTACTAAGTTCTTAAATAAAGAGAACTTTTACCAAGATGAAAACTAATAAATTGGGTTTAATATGATACTATTTGGGTATAAATAAACTTGATACACGGGTTAAAAATTATAAGGAGGAGTAACATGAAAGACGATAAAATTCTAGATGTAAGTGAAGATGTTAAATGGATAGGTATTCTAGACGAAGATATAGTTACTTTCGACGTAGTTATGGAAACAGAATATGGAACAACATATAACTCTTATTTTATAGATGCAGATAAAAAGACAATAATAGAAACATCAAAAGAAAACTTTAAAGATGTATATTTAGATAAGGTAAAAAGGGTAGTAGACTTTGAAGATATAGAATATATAGTAATGAATCATACAGAGCCAGATCATGCTAGTAACTTAAAGCATTTATTAGAACTAGCTCCACAAGCAACAGTAGTTGCAACAAGACCTGCTTTAAACTTCTTATCACACATGATAGATAAGGACTTTAAACAAATGGTAGTAAAAGATGGAGATACACTAGATTTAGGTAATAAGACTCTTAAATTTATAGGAGCGCCATTCTTACACTGGCCAGATACTATGTATACCTATTTAGTAGAAGATGAAATATTATTCACATGTGATTCATTTGGAGCACATTATTGTGATGCTAGAATGTATGATGATGAAGTAGATAATTATGATGATGCATTTAAATATTACTTTGATGTTATATTAAAACCATATAGTAACTATATGCTTCAAGCAATTAAAAAGATTGAAGATTTAGATATAAAAGCTATTTGCCCAGGACATGGTCCAATATTAAGAAGTAATTGGGAAAAATATGTTAACTGGTCAAAAGAGTTAGCTGAAGAAACAGAACAAGGAAATAAAAGATTAAGAGTATTTGTTCCTTATGTTACAGCTTATGGTAATACTGAAAAGGTAGCTAAGAAAATAGCAGAAGGAATAAATGAAGTTAGTGAAGATATAGATGTAATAGTTATGGATATAGAACATGCTTTATTAGGAGACTTAGAATCAGAAGCTTATATAAGTGATGCATTTATTATAGGTTCACCTACAATAAATCAAAATATCTTATTACCAATATATGAATTATTTGCTATAATAAACCCAGTAAGACACAAGGGTAAATTAGCAGGTGCATTTGGTTCATTTGGTTGGAGTGGTGAAGGTGTAAAAATGATTCAAGAAAACCTAAAGAGCTTAAAGTTAAAATTATATGATGAAAAAGGACTTAAAGTTAACTTTGTTCCAAACCAAGATAATGATGAAGCTGCAAAAGAATATGGTAGAGGATTTGCAGAAGAATTATTAGAGATGCATAAATAAAAATACAATATTAATAAATATATATTACTTCGGGTTTTCCCGAAGTAATTTTTTCATAGGTGATAATATGTCGAAAAATAAAAGTGTGTTAATAAAAGGAAATAAAATAAGAATAAAAAACCTTACATTAGAAGATGTATATAAAATGAGACAGTGGGGTATTCATGAGAATCCTTTACTAATAGGATATAACTTTCCGAATTATACAGATAAAGATATAGTTACATGGTATAATTACAAAACCAAACCATTTTATAATAAGTATTTTTCTATATATTTAGAGGATAGACTTATTGGTTATTTAGGTATGAAAAAAATAAGCAGAATATTTCGCCGTTCAACACTTGGGATTGTATTAGATCCTAATTTTATTAATAAGGGCTATGGAACAGATGTCTTAATTACATTTTTAAATTATTATTTTTATGAACTAAAAATGAAAAAAATGTATTTGGATGTAGACTTATTTAATCAAAGAGCCTTAAAGTTATATTTGAAATTAGGATTTAAAATAACCGGTAAATATCTTGCTAAATTTATAGATGATTATGTGGATGTAAATGGAAGTTATTACTTAGAAAATGAAAATGCTTTTGTAATAAAAAATTATAAAGTATATAATTATAGATATACGATGTTACTTGAAAAAGATAATTTTAAACAAAAAGTATAATGCAAGAAGGGTTGATAAAATGAGTTTTTATTTAGAGACTACAGATATGGATTTAGGAGATACCCCTATAGAAAATATATTTATAAATGATTATATGCCTATGGCAAATGGTACATATGTAAAGGTATATTTATTAGGATTTAAATACGCACATGATAGAGATATGGATATAGAAGTAGATAATGAAACAATTGCTAGACATTTAGAAATTCCAATGGAAGATGTATTAAGAGCTTGGGATTTTTGGGAAGAAAAAGGAATTATTAAAAAAATTAGAAAAGAAGACTCAGGATATAATTTCTTTGTGAAATTTCTTAACTTAAAGCAGCTTTATATAAAAAATAATATAGATTTATTTAGCGAAGATCTTAAAAATGCTACTAATAAAGAAGAAAAAGAAAAATCTAAAACCAATGTAAGTAAAACAAAAAGTAAGGCTAAGAGTAAAAATCCAATGATGCAGTTAATAGATGCCAATAGAAACCCAGATATTAACAATATGTTTAACAATATAGATAATATATTAAGAAGGCAGACTGTGCCAATAGAAAAGCAGAAAATTTTATCATGGATTAGTGATTATAATATGTCACCTGAGGTAATAGAAAAAGCATTTTTATATAGTGTTGAAAGTCGTGATATAAGAAGGTTTAATTATATTGAAGCAATAGTAAGAAATTGGTATGATGAAGGTATAACAACACTTGATAAAGTTTTAGATGAATTTAATAAAAATGATGAAAAATACTTTAGATATATGAAGATTATGAAGGAACTTGGACTAGCTAGTAGACCAATTAAAGATGATGAAAAAGAAACGATAGATACATGGTTTAAAGATGGTTTCACATTAGAGTTAATACTTGAAGCATGTAAGAGAGATAAAAACCCAGTTCCAAGTATTAGATATGTAAATGGTATATTAGAATCATGGAAGATTAAAAATATTACTAGTGTAGATGATATAGAAGTTTTAGATGTAAAAGAAAAAAGAGAAACAACAACTAGTAAAACAAACTATCAAAATAGGCCAAAACAAGTAAAAACAAGATTTCATAATTTCGAACAGAGATCTTCCAATTATAGTGAAGATGAATTAGAGGATATAGCAAGAAGAAAAAGAGAAGAACATATGAAGAAGTTAAAAGGAGAAGTGTAAAATGTATAATGAAATATTAAAGGAAATTACACTTGAGTATTCACAGTTGAGAAATAATAAAGAAAAGGAACAAAAAATCAGAAAAAAAGAAGTTTATAATAAAGTTCCTGCTATAGAGAATATAGATGACAAGATACAAAAAATAGGACTGAATATGTCTAAAATGATTATTGCAGATCCAACAAATGCAAAAGAGCATGTTGAAAAAGCTAAAGAAAAAATAGAAAAACTTAAAATGGAAAAAGCTTTTTTACTTACGGAATGTAATATTCCCCTTGATTATATGGAGTTAAAATATAATTGTGAAGTATGTAAAGATCAGGGATATTTAGAAAATGGGAAACAATGTAACTGTTTAAAACAACAATTAGTTTCAAGAGCATATCAAATGAGTAATCTTGAGAATGTATTAGAAAAAGAAAATTTTCAAAGTTTTGATTTAAATATATTTTCTGATGAAAAGTTTGAAAATGAAATTTTGACTCCAAAAGAAAATATGTCTGATATATTAGGAATTTCAGAAGCCTTTATAGATAGTTTTGATAAAAATAATGGACAAAACTTACTTTTTTATGGAACAACAGGTTTAGGAAAAACATTTTTATGCAATTGTATTGCAAAATCACTATTAGATAGAAATAAGATAGTAGTATATCAAACGGCTTTTACAATACTTGATATACTAGAAAATAGAAGATTTGGAAAAAAAGGTAATACACTAGATGATTATCAGTATAAGTTACTTCTTGATTCAGATTTATTAATAGTAGATGATTTAGGTACAGAGATGACTAATACATTTACTAATGCAGAAATATTTAATATTATTAATACTAGAATAATTAAGGGAAAAAAGACAATAATATCTAGTAACTTAACTCCTAAAGAAATTTCTGATACTTATACAGATAGGGTGTTTTCAAGGGTTTTACAAAATTTCATACCGCTTAAGTTTTATGGAAAAGATTTAAGATGGGAATAAAATAAAAAAATATAAAAAAATACAAGAGAATTTTTCTCTTGTATTTTTTATTTGGTGACCCCATCGGGATTCGAACCCGAGATACCACCGTGAAAGGGTGGTGTCTTAACCGCTTGACCATGGGGCCATATTTTTTCAAGACATTTATAAGTATACTATGGAAAATTTAAATTGTCAATATGTAAAATGAAATTAAAATATATCTCTTGATAATAAAAATACAAAGCCTATGGTCATATAAATATTTTATGATATAATAATTCATAATAATGAAAGAGGGGAGATAATGAAGAAGAACACAGGCGTATTAAATTACATAACAAATTCTTTAAATGGAATGGCTTTAGGATTATTTTCATCGCTTATAATTGGTCTAATTATAAAGCAAGTAGGTATAATATTTAATTTTAATCTACTTATTGATTTTGGAAACATAGCTCAGAAGTTAATGGGTCCAGCAATAGGTGCAGGAGTAGCTTACAGTATAAAAGCTCCACCTTTGGGAATATTAGCAGGAGTAGTCTCAGGTGCAATAGGTGCAGGAAGTATAACTACTCTAGAAGGAGCAACATCTATTGCTATAGGAGAGCCAGTAGGAGCATACATAGCAGCAATTGTAGGTGCTGAAGCATCTAAATTTGTAAGTGGTAAAACAAAAGTAGATATAATATTAATCCCAATGTCAGGAATAATACTAGGTGGATTAGTAGGTAATTATTTAGCACCAGGAATATCAAAAGTAATGCTTAGCATAGGAAATTTTATTAATCTTAGTACGGAACTTCATCCATTGCCAATGGGAATTATAGTATCAGTTGTTATGGGAATGCTTCTTACACTTCCAATTAGCTCAGCAGCTATAGCTATATCACTAAATTTATCTGGTATAGCAGCAGGAGCAGCAACAGTGGGATGTGCAGCCAATATGATAGGATTTGCAGTAAGTTCATATGATGAAAATGGGTTTGGAGGTTTTATAGCCCAAGGAA
>CAYPYI010000019.1:0-21097 GCA_964415085.1 uncultured Tissierellaceae bacterium | reverse complement strand
TATTGCTGTATGTACATCAATAATTCAGTCTGTTCTTTACCGTTTGGGAACAACAGGTGAGTCAGGAAGTACTACTGGAAGCTTACGACTACTTCGAGGACTATCTATTTTTGCCCAACTTCCTACTATACACAAAATTTTTGGAGTTGGCCTTGGACAGAGTAGGCAAAAGTTTTTTTACCTATCAGAGGCATATAATGATTTTATTTTTGCAATTATAGCAGAGGAATTAGGATTAATAGGTGCAATTATTGTAATATCATTATATTTAGTTTTAATTTATAGAGGTATTAAAATAGCAATAAATATAGATGATTTATTTGGTAAGTTTTTAGCTACTGGACTTACATCTTTAATAGCTGTACAATCATTAGTACATCTAGCAGTAGTTACATCAAGTATACCAACTACAGGAGTAACATTGCCACTTATTAGTTATGGTGGTACATCACTTATTATAATGTTATGTTCAATGGGTATATTATTAAATATTTCTAGATATTCAAATCTAGATAGGAGTTGACGATATTGAAGTATTTGATTTCAGGTGGAGGTACTGGAGGACATATTTATCCAGCACTAGCAATAGCAAATGAAATAAAAAAAAGAGATAAAGATGCAGAAATATTATATATAGGAACAAAAAATGGACTGGAAGCTGAATTAGTACCTAAAGCAGGTTTTAATTTTGAAACTGTTAGGGTTATGGGTTTATCAAGAAAAATAGATAAAGAGTTTTTTATAGCACTTAAAGAACTTTTTATAGGTTTAAAAGAATCAAGAAAGATAATTAAACAATTTAATCCAGATATAGTAATAGGAACAGGGGGATATGTTAGTGGTCCTATAGTATTACTTGGCAGTTTAATGGGTAAGAAGACATTAATACATGAACAAAATGCATACCCAGGAATAACTAATAAGATACTTGGAAGATTTGTTGATATTATAGCAGTTACATTTGAAGAAGCTTTATCATATTTCAAGAAAAAAGATAAAATAATTGTAACGGGAAACCCTATAAGAAGTGAGATGCTAAATATAGATAAAAATGAGGCATATGAAAAACTAAATTTAGATCCTAATAAAAAAATTATACTTTCATTTGGAGGTAGTGGAGGCCAATTAAAACTAAATGATGCAATTTTAGACTTGTTTATAAATGAAAACTTAGATGATGTTCAATGGTTACATATAACAGGGAAAAGGCTTTATGATGATTTTAACAAAAAACTAGAAGGATATGAAAATAAGATATCAGAAAATATAAAAATACTACCATATTTATATGAAATGCCTGAGGCTATGAATGTTGCTGATATTATAATAGCTAGTTCGGGTGCAATAACATTAGCAGAAATATCTGCAATAGGCGCTGCTAGTATTTTAGTCCCTAAAAGTTATACAGCAGAAAACCATCAAGAATACAATGCACGAGCATTTGAAAAATCTAAAGCTAGCGTTGTAATTTTAGAAAAAGAGCTAAATAAAGACAATTTAAAAAGTAATATAGATAATATATTATATAATGATAAAGTGCTTAAAGAAATGAAAGAAAATAGCAAGAAAATGGGAAATACTAAAGCTACAAGCTTAATAGTTGATAAAGTATTTGATTTAATTGATAAATAATACTATCCAAGAGGTGAAAATATGAATGGTGATGACTATATAGAAACTCTTAGAGAAAAGAGAAGACTTAGGAAAATAAGATTTTTATTTATAGTTTTTTTAATCTTTGCTTCTATTGGGTTTTATTGGATAGGTTTTAAAACTGATTTTTTTCATGTTGACTTAATTAAGATTGAAGGAAATAAAAGATTAGAACAGGAAGAAGTTATTAAGAATTCTGGGGTAGTAATAGGAGACAATTTACTTAAACTAAGGAAAAATGCTATAATAAAAAATTTATTAGAACTATCATATATAGAAAATGTGGAAGTTATAAAAAAATATCCTAAAAGTATTGTTTTTAAAATTAATGAAAGAGTACCAGTAATACAACTAAATTTAGATGATAAATTTCAAATTATAGATGTAAATGGATATGTACTTGAAAATACTGATGGAAGAATTCCAGAACTCCCAGAGATATTAAATTTATTCAAAAAACAGGTAGAGATAAATGAAAGTATCTATAACACAATTGATCAACCTGAGTTTAACCAACTATTTATAACACTTGATGAACTTAATCTATTGTCAAAAATGTATACTATTGATT
Organism: uncultured Tissierellaceae bacterium; assembly: GCA_964415085.1. Lineage (GTDB taxonomy): Bacteria > Bacillota > Clostridia > Tissierellales > Tissierellaceae > CAYPYI01. Next base: position 18,873 of record CAYPYI010000019.1, on the reverse strand, counting down.
TTGAAAACAATAAAAATATAGTTTTATGCACTAAAGAAGGCATAATTATTGATTTTGGACCTTTAGATAGTGTAGAATATAAGGTAAAGTTATTAAATGAAGTAATGTCAGATTTAAGGGATAAAAATATGGCTTATAAAAAAATAATAATGAATAGAGGGTCAAATCCAATTATAATAACACAAGATTAGAGGTGGATAAAATGAAGGACAAAAAAGGATCTATAGCAGTGATTTTAGTATCTATATTATTAGGATTAATTTTATCCATTCAGGTAAAAACAGTTAATAAAACAATGGGTGAAGGAGTATTGCCTACCTATAGATCACAGCAACTTGCTTCTGAGCTAGGAAAGCTTCAATCTCAGAAAGTAGCAAATGAAAAAAGAATAGATGAACTAGAAGAAAAGATTCAGCAATATGAATCAAGTGAAATAGATAAAGATGTTTATATGGAAAATTTATATAAAGATACTATGAAGTATAGAATGTTAAGTGGATATGTTGATTTAGAAGGCCCAGGAATAATTTTAGAAATAAATGAACCTCCTGTAGAAATGCAATTTGGAGTAGAATATAGTATTGTAGATGAGCTGGATTTAATACTACAAGTAATTAGTATATTAAATGCTGCAGATGCAGAAGCTATTTCTATAAATGAACAAAGATATACTGCATATACTGAAATTGTAAGGGCGGCTGATCATATAGAGGTAAATGGTGTGTCAACAGCGGCTCCTATAACTATAAAGGCTATAGGAAATCCAGAAACTTTGGAGTCTGCTCTTTCAATAAAAAGAGGATTAGTTTGGCAATTGAGAAATTATGATTATGTGGTACAATTAAAAAGAGATGAAAATGTTGTAATTCCAAAATATAGAAAAAGTCAAGAGTTTATTTATGGCAAACCAAAAGAGGAAAGTCAGTAGGAGTGGGAATATGAATAAGATTAATCCTAAATTATTAATTGTTTTAGGCAGTATTATAATAGGTTTACTTACTTCTGCAATATTAAATAATAATGTAAGTATCTATATTCCAGCAACTAGAGAGTATATGAAGCAAACGAAACAAGAAATTAAACTTCTTAAGGATGAATTAAAAGATTTAGAGGAAGTAATCGCTGTAAAAGAAGAACAACTTTGGCAACTAAAGAATGCGGACTCATCAAATGAGGAAGTATCAGATATATTATTAGGAGATTTAAAGTATAGAAAAATGAGTTCTGGGTATATTGAAATGGAAGGTCCTGGGATTACTATAAAAATGTATGATAACTTAAGTAGTGATGTTATAGGATCTAACGTTAATGATGATGTCATCCATGACGTAGATATATTAAATATCCTAAATGATTTAAAGATAGCAGGAGCAGAAGCAATAAGCATAAATAATGAAAGAGTATTATCAATTTCAGAAATAAAGTGTGGAGGCCCTATTATTAGAATTAATGGAACAAGTGTAGGAACTCCTTTTGTAATAAAAGCAATAGGTGATCCACAAACTTTAATGGCATCAGTAAATGCACCTGGAACATACGGTGATACTTTAAAAAATATTTATTTTATTGGTTTTGAACCAAAAATTGAAGATGAAATTATTATTCCAGCATACAAAGGAAGGTTTAACTTTAAATATGCTAGACCAAAAGGAGAAGGTGGTATTTAATGGCGTTAGCTTTAATAGGCATATTAATAGGTCTAATATTAGGCTTTTTATTACCATATACATATAATACTTCATATTCTTTGTATATTAGTATGGCAATACTTGCGTGTCTAGATGCAGTTTTTGGAGGGGTAAAAGCTAATATTGAAGGTACTTTTGATACAAAAGTATTTTTATCTGGATTTTTTGGGAACTCTTTATTAGCAGCATTCTTAGCATATCTAGGTGATAGGCTTGGAGTTCCTTTATATTATGCCACAATAGTCACTTTTGGTGGTAGATTATTTGATAACTTTGCAACTATTAGAAGATTACTATTATCAAAGTATGATAAGGCATATAAAGACAATAAAAAAAAGAAAAATACAATTAATGAAAATTAAAACATGGCAATATTACAAGGAGGATGGGTTGAATGTTTGATTTTGATGTTGAATTAGAAGGGTTTGCAAAAATTAAGGTAGTAGGTGTAGGTGGCGGTGGTAATAATGCCGTAAATAGAATGATTGATCATGGAGTAAAGGGTGTAGATTTTATTGCACTTAATACAGATAAACAAGCTTTACAATCATCGAAAGCAGAATATAAACTACAATTAGGCGATAAGATAACAAAAGGTTTAGGAGCTGGAGCAAATCCGGAAATAGGAGAAAGAGCTGCAGAAGAAAATCGTAGTGAAATATCAGAAATGCTAGAAGATGCTGATATGATATTTATTACAGCTGGAATGGGTGGAGGTACTGGAACAGGTGCTGCACCAGTAGTAGCAGAAATTGCTAAAGAAATGGGTATATTAACAGTAGGTGTTGTTACAAAACCATTTACATTTGAAGGAATGAAAAGATTAAAACAAGCAGATTATGGAATTAATAAATTAAAAGAAAAAGTTGATACATTAGTTACTATACCTAATGATAGATTACTTCAAATAGCTGATAAAAATACTACAATGGCAGAAGCTTTTATTATGGCTGATGATGTATTAAAACAAGGTATACAAGGTATATCAGACTTAATATCAGTTCCAAACTTAATAAACCTTGACTTTGCAGACGTTCAAACAATTATGCTTGACAAGGGAATTGCTCATATGGGTATTGGTATGGCTAGTGGAGAAAATAGGGCTAGTGAAGCTGCTAAAGCTGCAATCCAATCTCCTTTATTAGAAACATCAATAGAAGGTGCAAAATCTGTATTACTTAATATTACAGGTGGTAGTGACTTAGGAATATTTGAAGTTAATGAAGCTGCAGATTTAATTAGACAAGCAGTTGATTCCGATGCAAATATAATATTTGGTGCTGGAATTGATGAAAGTTTAAATGATGAAGTTAAAATAACAGTTATAGCTACAGGATTTAATTTAGAAGAAGGACACCAAGAAAAAGTTAAAGTAAAAGAAGAAAAGACTAAAGAGTCTGTAATAAATGAATTTGAAGAAGAATCTGAAGAAGACTTTATAGAAGAAGAATCAGATGAAGATTTAAAAATTCCTGTTTTCTTAAGAAGAAATAAAAAATAGGTATAAAGAGGTGTAAAAAATGAAATGCCCATATTGCGGTTATATGGAATCTAAAGTTGTTGATTCTAGACCTACTTCTGAAGGTGAGGCTATAAGAAGAAGAAGGGAATGTATAGAGTGCAAGAATAGATTCACAACTTATGAAAATATTGAAGAAATACCTGTAATGATAGTTAAAAAAGACGGAACAAGAGAAAGTTATAATAGAAATAAGATATTAGGTGGAGTTATAAAATCATGTGAGAAAAGACCTATATCTATAGAGGAAATAGAAAAAGCAGTAGATGATATAGAAAAAGAAATTTCAAATTCACTAAAAAAAGAAGTTTCATCTGAAAAAGTAGGACAACTTGTAATGGATAAACTAAAAGAATTGGATGAGGTTGCATATGTAAGATTTGCATCAGTATATAAACAGTTTAAAGATGTGAATTCTTTTATGGATGAGCTTAAGGAAATACTAAACGAAAACTAGTAAGGGTGATTAAATGGATTTATTTACAATGTCAATGGAAAATAATTTAGAAAAAAATGCTCCATTGGCTGATAGAATGCGCCCAGAGAAATTAGAAGATTTTGTGGGTCAATCCCACTTAGTAGGTGAAAATAGATTTTTATATAGGTCAATTAAAGCTGATAGGATTAACTCCATGATATTTTATGGGCCACCAGGTACTGGGAAAACAACTTTGGCTAGCATAATAGCTAATACCACTAAAATGAGATTTGAAAAAATTTCTGCAGTTTCATCTGGTGTGAAAGAAATTCGTAGTGTTATAAGTGAAGCTGAGGAAAATTTGAAAATATATAATAAAAGAACAATTCTTTTTATTGATGAAATTCATAGGTTTAATAAGTCTCAACAAGATGCTTTATTGCCTTATGTAGAACGAGGAATTATTATCCTAATAGGAGCGACAACAGAAAATCCTTATTTTGAAGTTAATAAAGCACTTTTATCAAGGGCTATGGTTTTAAATCTTAAACCAATTCCAGATGATGAATTGAAAAAACTTATAAAAACAGCTTTAAATGACAAGAACAAAGGTCTCGGAAACTTAAATGTAAAAATTGAAGAAGATGCAATAGATTATTTAGTGAAAATATCTCAAGGTGATGCTAGAAATCTTTTAAATTCTCTTGAAATAGGTGTACTTTCAACAGAGGCTGATGAAAATGGAGTTAGAAATATTACCTTAGAAGATATGGAAGATTCAATCCTTGTTAAAATTGCTAAATATGATAAAGATGGTGATGAACATTATAATACAATCTCTGCTTTTATAAAAAGCATGAGAGGATCTGACCCAGATGCAACTCTATATTGGCTTGCAAAAATGATTAATGCTGGAGAAGATCCTAAGTTTATAGCTAGAAGAATTATAATAGCTGCATCAGAGGATGTTGGTAATGCAGATCCAAATGCACTGGTTATAGCTAATAGTGCTTTTAATGCAGTACATAATGTTGGTATGCCGGAAGCACGAATGTTTCTTTCGCAAGCAGCTTTATACATTGCAACAGCACCTAAAAGTAATGCTTCATATATAGGAATTGATAAGGCTTTAAGTGATATACAAAATGAAAAAACATATGATGTTCCTAGTCATTTAAAAGATAGTCATTACTCTGGAGCCAAAGATTTAGGACATGGCAAGGATTATTTGTATCCACATGATTATGAAGATAATTTTGTAAAACAAGATTATTTACCTAAAGAAGTAAAAAGAGGTAAATATTATAAGCCTTCAAATAATGGATATGAAAAAATTGTAAAAGATAGACTAGATAAATTATTTGACAAATAAAAAAATTATAACTATAATTGATTAAACAATATAAATAAACTTTGATAGGACGAGTAAGTATTAGGAAGATTTAAAGGGAGCTTGTTATAGTGAGACTCAAGCAATTGGAATATACTGAAAAACAACCTGGAGTTTTTAGCCTGAAATTATTTAGGGTTAAACGGCCATCACACCGTTAACGTGATTTAAGTGGCATTTTGCAATTTAGGTGGTACCACGGAAGTAAACCTTTCGTCCTTTAGTTTATAGGATGATGGGTTTTTTTATTATATAGATTTATGGAGGTAGGAAAATGAGAGTAAAAGTTAATGAATTATACCAAGAAACAGAGAAATATTTAAACGAAGTAATAAAAGTTGATGGTTGGATAAGAAATATTCGAGCTAGTAAAAATGTTACTTTTATAGAGTTAAATGATGGTACTAAGTTTGAAAACTTTCAAGTTGTAGTTTCAAGCGATATAGAAAACTACGAAGAGATAAAAAAATTACATTTAAGTTCAAGTATTGAAGTAATTGGGAAATTAGTTGAAACACCAAATGCAAAACAACCTTTTGAATTACAATGTGATGAATTAAAAATAATTGGAAAATCAACAGAAGATTATCCGCTACAAAACAAAAGACATACTTTTGAATACTTAAGAAGTATTGCTCATTTAAGACCAAGAGCAAATACATTTAAAGCTGTATTTAAAGTAAGATCAGTTTTAGCATATGCAATTCATAAATATTTTCAAGAAAGAGGATTTGTATATGTTCACACTCCAATAATAACTGGAAGTGATGCTGAAGGTGCAGGAGATATGTTTAGAGTAACTACACTTGATCTTGAAAATTTACCTTTAACAGAAGATAATACAGTAGATGAAAGCAAGGATTTCTTTGGTAAGAAAACTTTCTTAACAGTAAGTGGACAACTTGAAGCTGAATCATACGCATATGCATTTCAAGATACTTATACATTTGGTCCTACATTTAGATCAGAAAACTCTAATACAGCAAGACATGCTGCAGAATTTTGGATGATGGAACCGGAAATAGCTTTTGCGGATTTAAATGATTTAATGGATTTAGCAGAAGATATGATGAAATACTTAATAGATTATGTTATGAAAAATGCAAAATCAGAACTAGAATTTTTTAACAGTTTTATAGATAAAGGTTTAATAGATAGACTTGAAAATGTATTAAGTTCTGATTTTGAAAGAATAACATATACAAAAGCTATTGAAATTTTAGAAGAATCAGGAAAAGAATTTAAATATCCTGTTGAATGGGGAATTGACTTACAAACAGAACATGAAAGGTACATTACAGAAGAAGTTTATAAAAAACCTGTGTTTGTAACAGATTATCCAAAAGAAATTAAGGCATTTTATATGAGAATGAATGAAGATAATAAAACTGTAGCTGCTATGGACCTTTTAGTACCTGGAATAGGTGAGTTAATAGGTGGAAGTCAAAGAGAAGAAAGATTAGAAGTGTTAGAACAAAAAATAATAGATAATGGAATGGATAAAGAAGATTATTGGTGGTATTTAGAATTAAGAAAGTTTGGTGGAACTCCAACATCAGGATTTGGATTAGGTTTTGAAAGAGCTGTTATGTATTTAACAGGTATGAAGAATATAAGAGATGTTATTCCTTTCCCAAGAACTGTGAAAAGTGCAGAATTCTAAATTATATTTGCAAAATATTTAATAGTTTGCTATAATAATTTTTAATATGATAAAGGCAATGAATAGAAGTAGTAAATTTAAAATCTAATTTTAAGAGAACTATTGGTTGGTGAAAAATAGTATTAGAATAAATTGAACTTGTCTAGGAGCTAAATTCGATGGCTACGTTATAGCTTTTGAGTGGATATAACACATTGTTATGTCAATTAGAGTGGTAACGCGATTTAACCCTTCGTCTCTTTGTTAGAGATGAAGGGTTTTTTTATTTACTGATAAATTAAATTAGGAGGGTATTATTATGGAATATAATCCAAAAAACATTGAGATGAAATGGCAACAAATATGGGAAGAAGAGCAAGTATATAAAGCTGAAGATAACTTTGATAAAGAAAAGTATTATATATTAGTAGAATTTCCATATCCATCAGCAGATGGACTACACGTAGGTCATGCAAGACCTTATACAGCCTTAGATATCGTTGCTAGAAAGAAAAGATATGAAGGGTACAACGTATTATTCCCAATGGGATGGGACGCATTTGGGCTTCCTACAGAGAACTTTGCTATAAAAAACAAAATTCATCCTGCAAAAGTTACTAAAAATAATGTTGCAAATTTTAAAAAACAACTACAATCCATAGGTTTTTCATTTGACTGGTCAAGAGAAATTAATACAACAGACCCTGAATACTATAAATGGACACAATGGTTATTTTTAAAATTTTATGAAAAAGGATTAGCTTATAAAAAAGAAATGCCAATAAACTGGTGTACATCTTGTAAAATCGGATTAGCCAATGAAGAAGTGGTTAATGGCGGTTGTGAAAGATGTGGTGGTGAAGTAATACAAAAAGTAAAAAATCAATGGATGCTAAAAATTACTGAATATGCGGATAGACTAATTGATGATTTAGAACTAGTTGATTACTTAAATAGCGTTAGTACTCAACAAGTAAACTGGATTGGTAGATCTAATGGTATGGAAATTGATTTTAAATTATCAAATAAAGAAGATTCTTTGAAAGTGTTTACTACAAGACCTGATACTTTATTTGGATCAACATATATGGTCATAGCTGCAGAACATCCAATAATTGAAAAATATAAAAGTGAAATAGAAAATTATGATGAAATACAAAACTATAAAGAAAAAGCAAGTCATAAATCAGATTTTGAAAGAACAGAACTGAGCAAAGAAAAAACTGGTGTAGAAATTAAAGGTTTAAAAGCAATTAATCCAGCTACTGGGGAAGAGATACCAGTTTGGGTTTCAGATTATGTATTAATGAGTTATGGTACTGGTGCTATTATGGCTGTACCTGGACATGATCAAAGGGATTATGAATTTGCTAAAGAATTTAATCTTCCTATCATAGAGGTTGTAGAAGGAGGAGATATTACTAAAGAAGCTTATACTGACTCTAAGAATGGAGTAATGATTAACTCAGGATTCTTAAATGGATTAAAGGCTGATAAAGCAATGGAGAAAATGGCTGATTACCTAGAAGAAAAAGGTTTAGGAGTAAGAAAAGTTAATTATAAATTAAGAGACTGGGTATTCTCAAGACAAAGGTACTGGGGAGAACCAATACCTTTAGTGCATTGTGAAAAGTGTGGATGGGTACCAGTTCCAGAAGAACAATTACCAGTGACATTACCAGATGTAGAAAATTATGAACCAACAGATACAGGAGAATCACCACTTGCGAAAATGACTGATTGGGTAAATACAACTTGTCCAGAATGTGGAGGACATGCAAAAAGAGAAACGGATACTATGCCAAACTGGGCAGGTTCATCTTGGTACTTTTTAAGATATGCAGATCCTCACAATGATGAGGAGTTTGCATCTAAAGAAAAATTAGATTATTGGCTACCAGTTGATTGGTATAATGGTGGTATGGAGCATACTACACTTCATTTATTATATTCAAGATTCTGGCATAAATTCTTCTATGATATAGGATTAGTTTCAAGTCCTGAACCATTTAAGAAGAGAACAGCTCATGGAATGATATTAGGTGAAGGTAATATAAAAATGTCAAAATCAATAGGAAATGTAATTAATCCTGATGATATAGTAAATGAATATGGAGCAGACACACTTAGAACTTATGAGATGTTTGTGGGAGATTTTGAAAAATCAGCGGCATGGTCAGATAATGGAGTTAGAGGATGTAGAAGATTTTTAGAAAGAGTATGGAAAGCAAAAGATTTAGTTAGTGATAGAAATGATTATACTGAAGATTTAGAAATATCTATTAATAAGACTATTAAAAAAGTTTCTGAGGATTATGATAATTTAAAATTCAACACTGCTATTGCGGCTTTAATGGAGCTTTTAAATGAGTTTTATGATAAAAAAGAAATATCAAGAAAAGATTTTAGTGTTTATCTACAATTATTAAACCCTGTAGCACCTCATATAACGGAAGAGTTATGGGAGAGTTTATCTTTTGAAGATAGACTTTATAACAAAGAATGGCCAAAATATGATGAAAATAAATTGGTTGAAGATACAATAGAAATGCCAATACAAATTAATGGTAAAGTAAGAGGTACAGTTAAGATAAATATAGATGAAACTAAAGAAAATATAAAAGATATTGCCATAAAAGATGAAAATATAAATAAGTATTTAGAAGGAAAAACAATTGTTAAGGAAATTTTTGTTCCTGGAAAAATATTTAATATTGTAGTAAAATAGAGTTTAGTCTAAATAGTACTGCTTAAGCAGTACTATTTTTATAAAAGGAGGTGTTATATTGGAGAAGATTAAAATTATAACTGATAGTACAGCTTATTTAACTAAAGAGTATGCAGATAATGAGAATATTACAATAGTACCACTTTCATACTTATTTGAAGAAAAATCATATAAGGAAGGATATAGTGGAGAGTTTGAAGAATATTTTAAAAAATTAAAATCTAGTAATTCTTTCCCTACAACATCCCAACCTGCAACAGGGGATTTATTTAATGCATTTGAAGATGCTATAAAAGAGTATGATAAGGTTATTGGAATCTTTCTATCTTCTAAGTTAAGTGGAACATACAATAATGCATCATTAGCTAGAGAAATGATAGAATCAGATAGAAAAGAAGATATATATGTAATAGATTCGGAATTATCTGTAGCTGCTTTAAGGTTTTTAATTGAAGATGCTGTATCAATGATTGAACAAGGTAAGGAATGTAATGAAATAATTAATCATATAAATAAAAGAAAAAATGATGTTAATGTATATTTAACAACAGGAAGTTTAGAATACTTAAGTCGTGGTGGAAGATTATCAAGTCTTGAATATAAAGTAGGAAATTTATTAAAAATAAAACCTATTATAGAGTTAAAAGATGGAGAACTTGGACTTATTGATAAAGTTCATGGCAAGAAAAAAGCTCTTAATAATATTATGGACAGAGTCCATGAAGATGTAAAAAGAATTACAATATGCCAAATACTTTGTATGGATGAAGCTCATATAATAAGGGAAAAATTATTAGAAAAATTTCCACATGCAAAAGTTACTATAGAAGATATAGGGCCAGTAATAGGATCTCACTTAGGTCCAGAGACTGTAGGAATATGCTATTATTAAACTTTAAAAAACCAGGTAATTTCACCTGGTTTTTATTATGTTTTAATCTTGACAATTTTACTAGGATATACTATACTAAAAATATAAAACCAAGTGAAATGGTTGGAATTGAATCGGGGTGATATAATGAGGTTATCAACAAAAGGTCGATATGGGCTTATGGCTATGTTTGAACTAGCTTTAGAATATAATAATGGACCAATCCCCTTAAGACAAATAGCTGAGAGACAGAATCTTTCGGATAGCTATCTAGAGCAGCTATTTTCAACTTTAAGGAAAGATGGCCTTATAAATAGTGTTAGGGGTGCGCAAGGTGGTTACATGCTCTCTAGGGCACCTGAGGACATTACAGTTGGAAATATATTGAGATCATTAGAAGGAGATATTTCACCAGCAGATTGCATTGATGGTGGCGAAGAAATATCTTGTTCTAAGGAAGAAAACTGTGCAACAAAGTTAGTTTTAGTAAAGATTAAGAACAGTATAGAAGATGTTATTGATTCTATAACATTAGAAGATATGATTGAGCAGGTATAATAAGGAGGATATTATGGATAAACTTATATATATGGATAATGCAGCAACAACTGCAATGACAAAAGAAGTAGTAGAAGCAATGTTACCTTTTATGACTGAGAAATATGGTAACCCATCAAGTGTATATTCACTTGGATCAGAAGCAAGGGTAGCACTTGAAGAAGCAAGAGAATCTATAGCAAAACATATAGGAGCAGATTCAAAAGAAATTTTTTTTACAGGATGTGGAACTGAGTCTGACAACTGGGCAATAAAAGGTGCTGCTTATAAACTAAAGGATAAGGGTAATCATATAATAACAAGTAAAATTGAACATCATGCAGTACTTCATACTTGTCAATATTTAGAAAAACAAGGTTTTGAAGTAACATATTTAGATGTTGATGAAGATGGAGTTGTAGATTTAGAACAACTTAAAAATTCCATCAAAGAAGAAACTATTTTAATAACTATAATGTATGCTAATAATGAAATAGGAACAATACAACCTATAAAAGAAATAGGTGAAATTGCAAAAGATAAAAATATATTATTTCATACAGATGCTGTACAAGCTGTAGGTCATTTAAATATAGATGTTAAAGAAGAAAATATAGATATGCTATCATTATCAGCACATAAATTACATGGACCAAAAGGCGTAGGAGTATTATATATTAAAAAAGGAGTTAGAATAGATAATCTACTTGAAGGTGGAGCTCAAGAAAGAAGAAAAAGAGCTGGTACTGAAAATGTTGCGGGAATTGTAGGACTTGCAAAAGCTATGGATATGGCTTATGATAATCTAGAAGAAAAAAATGAAAAATTAATATCATTAAGAGATAAATTAATAAATGAAATCGAGACAAGAATAGATCATGTGAAATTAAATGGACATAGAACTAAAAGACTTCCTGGAAATGTAAATATAAGTTTTGAATTTATAGAAGGAGAGTCACTATTACTAAGTCTAGATATGATGGGTATAGCAGCTTCCAGTGGATCAGCATGTACTTCAGGAGCATTAGATCCATCACATGTTTTAATGGCAATAGGATTAACTCATGAGATAGCACATGGTTCATTAAGACTATCATTAGGAGATTTCAATACTGAAGAGGAAATTAATTATGTAGTAGATCAATTAGAGATTATAGTAGATAGATTAAGAAAAATGTCACCATTGTATGACAAAATTAAATAAGGGGGAAGTTATATGTATACTAAAGAAGTAATGGATCACTTTACAAATCCTAGAAATGTTGGAGAAATTGAAAATGCAGATGGGATTGGTGAAGTAGGTAACGTTAAATGCGGAGATATAATGAGAATGTATTTAAAAATAGATGGAGATGTAATTACAGATGCTAAGTTTAAAACATATGGTTGTGGATCAGCTATAGCATCATCAAGTATGGCAACTGAACTTATTAAAGGTAAAACTTTACAAGAAGCAATGGATTTTTCAAATAAAGAAGTAATAAATGAATTAGGTGGATTACCACCTGTTAAGGTTCACTGCTCAGTATTAGCAGAGCAAGCTATAAAAGCAGCATTAGTAGATTATTCACAAAAATCTGGAGTTCATATAGATGGGCTTGAAGATGTAAATTTAGATGATGATCATCATCATGATCATGGTGATGAAGACGAAGAATAAAAATATAGGCAGCTTTTAGCTGCCTTATTTTAATACTAATATTAATCAGGAGGTGAATATATGACAGCAGGTCCAATGGATTTTGTAAGTAAATCAATATGGGCTTTATTAACATTATTTATCCTTTTGCTTATCTACTACTTGGTTAACATTGGAAATAGATTTGTAGATAATGAAAAAAGACTTGAAGTAGATAATAGAAATATTGTAACTGTTGTTATAAGTATAATATTTTTATACATAATGATAAAGATATTTAAAAAGCATCCATTTTTACAAGATCTATTATCAACTTTTGTAGTATCAATTATACTAGCTTATGCATTTAATCCTGTTATTAATTATTTAGAGAGAAAAGGAATAAAAAGAGGAAGAGCAGTAATAATAGTTTATATTTCCTTGCTTGCTATTATAATAATATTAGGTGTATCAGTTATACCTAAATCAGTAAGAGAAATGAAAAAACTAGGAACAAATTTTCCTTACTATGTAGATGAACTAGTTAAAATGGTAGAAAGATTTACTTCAAATTTAACAAATGTGGTAGGAGAGTTACCACCTGCCTTTAAAGGGATAGAAGATAGCTTTTTACAAGCAGTTAAAAGCTTAGAGACTATTATAGGTAGTAGCGTTAAAACTTTTTTCACGAAAATTTTTGATATAGCTTCTAAAGCTGTAAGTATAGTTTTAACTCCAATTCTTATGTATTATTTCTTAGTAGATAAAGATGATTTTAAAAAGATGATAGAAAAAGCTATTCCAAGAAAATATAAAGAAGATGTATTGAATTTAGCTAAGACAATAGATGGTTCACTAATATTATTTATACGTGGAAGACTTATAATGTCTGTTTATATTGCAGTAGCAACAACTATACTACTTCTTATAATGCGTGTTGAATTTGCCTTTGTAATAGGTTTTATAACTGGATTATTTGATATTGTACCTTATATAGGACCTTTTATAGGATATCTACCAGCTGTATTTTTTGGAGCACTTAGCAGTCCAACTAAGGCGATATGGATTAGTATATTTTTCGTATTAATACAATGGATAGAAAATAATATATTAGCTCCTGTTATAATAGGAGACAATATGGGATTTCATCCTATGGTAATTTTATTATCAATAATAATTGGTGGTGGAGTGTTTGGTGTATTTGGAATGATACTTTCTGTTCCAGCTGTTGCAACTATAAAAATAGTTGTTGAATATATCTATAATAAAAGAAAGAATAGAAAGATTAATGAATTAAAAGGCCATAATAATTGACAAAAATAAATATTAAAATATAATTATAATATAGAAGTTTAATCTCCTCTTTAATTAAGAGGAGATTTTATATAGTAAGCACAATAGAGAGGTGTATTTATGAGGAAATTAGGATTGCATGAAGTTAGAAAAGAATATTTAGATTTTTTCCGTGAAAAAGAGCATAAAGTTATTAAGAGTTTTTCATTAGTACCACAAGATGATGATTCGTTGTTATTAATAGGTGCAGGAATGGCTCCTTTAAAAAAATACTTTACAGGTGAAGCAATACCACCAAAAAAGAGAATGGCTAGTTGCCAAAAATGTATTCGTACAGGTGATATAGAAAATGTAGGTAAAACTGATAGACATGCTACATATTTTGAAATGCTTGGAAACTTCTCTTTTGGAGATTACTTTAAAGTCGAGGCAATGAGATGGGCTTGGGAGTTTTTACATGAAAGATTAGAAATACCTGCTGAAGATTTGTGGGTTACTGTCTTTGAAGAAGATGATGAAGCTTATGAACTATGGCAAACAGAGATAGGTCTTCCTAAAGAAAAAATTGTAAGATTAGGCAAAGAAGATAATTTTTGGGAATTGGAAGTAGGACCTTCAGGCCCGTGTTCAGAAATATTTGTAGATCGTGGTGAAAAATATGGATGTGGTTGTGAAGACTGTAAGCCAGGATGTGAATGTGATAGATTCATTGAAGTTTGGAATCTTGTATTTACACAGTTTGATAAAGATAAAGAAGGAGTATATCATCCTTTAGCTCATCCTAATATTGATACTGGTATGGGACTAGAAAGAATTGCAAGTGTTTTACAAGGAGCAGATAATATATTTGAAATAGATGCTATTCATTCAATACTTGAAAAAATTGAGGAAATTGCTGATTATAAATATGGAACTGATCCTAAAAAAGATGAATCTATAAGAGTAATAACAGACCATTCAAGAGCTGTTACTTTCTTAGTATCAGATGGTGTGGTTCCAGGCAATGAAGGTAGAGGATATGTTTTAAGAAGGCTTACAAGAAGAGCATTGCGCCACGGTAAACTTTTAGGTATAGAGGGAGAATTTTTAAATAAAATTATAGAAGAAATAATAGAATCTTGGAAAGTTGAATACGATGAACTTGAGTCTAATAAAGATATGATTATGAAAATTGTAGCAGCAGAAGAAGCGAGATTCCAAGAAACAATTGATGCAGGAATATCTAGACTTGATAATTATATAAATAATATGATTGGAGAAAAGATAGATACTTTACCTGGAGAAGATGTATTTAAGTTATATGATACATATGGTTTTCCAGTTGATTTAACTAGAGAGATTTTGGAAGAAAAAGGTTTATCTATAGACGAAGAAGGATTTAATCTTCATATGCAAGAGCAAAGACAAAGAGCTAGAGATGCAAGAAAAACAGGTAATGTTGGATGGGGTTCCCAAGAAGATAAAGAAATATATAAAAATTATAACTCTGAGTTTGTAGGATATGACTGTTTAAAAACAGATAGTAATATAATTGCGATTATAAAAAATAACCAAGTTGTAGAACAGTTACAAGAAGATGAAGAAGGTATTATAATATTAGATAAAACTCCATTCTATGGAGAGTCAGGTGGACAAGTAGGAGATAGAGGAATTATTATATCTGAGGATTTTGAACTTGAAGTATTAGATACACAAGTAGGAGTAGAGGGCTTAAATATACATTTTGTAAAGGTGTTATCTGGTACTTGTAAAAATGCCAAAGTTGAAAGTATAGTATTAGGTGAAAGAAGAAACGCAATAGTAAGAAATCACTCAGCTACACACTTACTTCATAAAGCATTAAAAGAAGTATTAGGAGATCATGTAGAGCAAGCAGGCTCTATCGTATTACCAGATAGACTAAGATTTGACTTTACTCATTATGAAGCAGTTAGTAGTGATGATTTATTAAAAATAGAACAAAGAGTAAATGAAATGATATTTAAATCATTAAATTCAAATATTAATGAAACTACTCTTGAAGAGGCAACAAATGAAGGTGTAGTTGGACTATTTGGAGATAAATATGGTGATATAGTTAGAGTAGTAAGATTTGGAGATTACTCTAAAGAATTATGTGGTGGGGTTCATGTTAATAATACTTCTGAAATAGGAATGTTTAAAATAATATCAGAAAGTGGGATTTCATCAGGTGTAAGGAGAATAGAAGCTATAACTGGTAAAGAAGTTTATAAATATTTAAATGAAAATTTAAACAAAATTGAAAAAATTAGTAAAACTATTAAATCAAATGTAGATAATGTTGAGAAAAAGGCAGAATCTATAATATTAGAGTTAAAAGAAAAAGATAATGAGATACATGAGCTTAAAAATAGATTAGCAAAAGATATATCAAGTGATATATTAAATTCACAAAAGGAAATTAATGAAGTTAAATATATCTCTTATAAACTTGATGGTATGGACATGGAGAGTATGAGAAATCTAGGTGATGAATTAAGAAGTAAATTACAATCAGGTGTTGTAGTTTTAGCATCTGTAGTAGATGATAGAGTAACATTTTTATCAATGGTTACTAAGGACTTAAATAAGCGTGGTATTTTAGCTGGAAATATTGTAAAACAAGTTGCAATGGTTACTGGAGGAAATGGTGGCGGAAGACCAGATATGGCACAAGCTGGTGGAAAAGATGTAGCAAAAGTAGAAGAAGCTTTATCAATTGTTCCAGATATTATTAAAGAAAGTTTAAAATAATTATTGATAAAGAATATTGGGTATCCAATATTCTTTATTTTTACAAAAAAATAGTTTATTATGGTATAATTAATAATAGGAGGTGGCGATATGAGCATAAATAATCATGATGAGACAATGATGTTTAATATCCCTAAAGATAAAGATATACAACCAAAGGAAATATTATTAACGGTATTTAGAGCTCTTGAAGAAAAAGGCTATAATCCAATTAATCAAATTATAGGCTATATTTTATCAGGAGATCCAACATATATAACAAGTCATTTAGATGCAAGAAATTTAATAAGAAAATTAGAAAGAGATGAACTTTTAGAAGAAATTTTAACAGAATATTTAAGACTTAATAAATAGGAAGTGTTTTTAATGGAAAAAGTAGTATTAGGCTCTTCTAATATTGAGGTATCTAAGCTCTGTTTTGGCTCTTTAACAATGACACCTTTTCAAGCTAATTTAAGTGTTAAAGAGGGGGCAGAGCTAATTAAGTATGCTCATACAAAAGGAATTAATTTTATAGATACGGCAGAAATCTATGAAAATTATGCATATATTAGAGAAGCTTTAAAAGAAATTAAAAGAGAAGATATTGTTATAAGTACAAAAACTTATGCATATACAAAAGAGCTAGCTAAAGAAAGTTTAGATAAAGCTTTAAAAGAGCTAGATACTGATTATATAGATATTTTTTTACTTCATGAACAAGAAAGTATTTATACGCTTATGGGACATAAAGAAGCTATAGAATATTTTATGGAAGCTAAAGATAAAGGCTTAATAAGAGCTTTTGGGCTTTCAACGCATAGGATATCAGGAGTTTTAGCAGCAAAAGAAAATCCTAATATAGAAATTATTCACCCAATAGTTAATAAAAATGGTATAGGTATTCAAGATGGAAATATAGAAGAAATGTTAAAAGCTATTGAAGAAGTAAGACAATTAGGTGTAGGAATATATAGTATGAAACCTTTAGGTGGAGGCCATTTAATAAAAGATTATAAAAAATCTTTTGAATTTGTTAAGGAATTAAAACAAATAGATTCCATAGCTATAGGTATGCAGTCTAAAGAAGAAATTGATGCTAATGTGGCATTTATAAATAATGAACAAGTTGATAAACAGGTAAAAGATTCACTTAGAAAGAAAAATAGAAAACTTATTGTAGCAGATTATTGTATTGGTTGTGGAAATTGCGAGTTAAGATGTCAGCAAAAGGGTATAAAAGTAATTGATAATCATGCAGTTCCTAATGAAAACTGTATATTATGTGGTTACTGTGCAACAGTTTGCCCCGAATTTTGTATAAAAGTAATATAATTGGAGATGAATATGGAGAGAATTTTAGGTTTAGACGTTGGAGATAAAACCATAGGTGTTGCTGTTAGTGATTTATTAGGAATTACAGCACAAGGTATAACAACGATAAGAAGAGAAAGTAATAAACAGTCATATGAAGATGTAAAAAAATATATTGATGAATATGATATAACCAAAGTAGTGGTAGGACTTCCTAAAAATATGAATGGTACATTAGGAGAACAAAGTGAAAAAGTTGTAAAATTTGCTACCAAACTTAAAAATAAGTATGATGTTGAAATAATATATATAGATGAAAGATTAACAACTGTTTCTGCAGAGAGAATACTTATTGAAGGTGATGTTAGCAGAGCTAACAGGAAAAAAGTTATAGATAAAGTTGCAGCAACATATATTTTACAATTTTATTTAGATAGTAATTAGTGGAAAGGGGTATAATAGTAAGAATGGAAAAACATTTATTTTATGATGAATTAGGAAATGAGATTGAATTTATAGTAAAGGCAAAATTCTCTTTAGATGATACTGATTATGTAGCAATGTTACCAGCTGATGATATTGAATCTGCAACATATATATTAAGAATTGACTTGGATATAAATGGTGATGAAATATTAGTAGGTATTGATGAAGAAGAACTTAAAGAGGCTGAAGAAGCTTATGAAGAATTACTAAAAGAGAATCTTCAATAGTTGACAAATAGAGTATAATAATATAATATTAAAATGATATGTAAACGAACGGGTGAATATAGTGAAAATAAATATAAAAAAATATGAAGAAACTTTAAAAAATCAAGGTTATAAATTAACCTCACAAAGGAAAATAATTTTAAAAGCTTTAGTTGATCATAAAGATGAACATTTAAGCTGCGACGATTTATTTAAGATTATTTCTGAACAGAATCCTGACATAGGGATTGCTACAATATACAGAACTTTACAGTTGTTCGAGGAGTTAAAAATTGTATATAAATTAAATTTTAATGATGGATTTAGTAGATACGAGTTAAACCTGGGAACGGAAGAACACCATCATCATCATTTAATATGTTTGAAATGTGGAAAAGTAATAGAAGTTAAGGTTGATTTATTAGATTCT
>CAYPYI010000018.1:20643-22128 GCA_964415085.1 uncultured Tissierellaceae bacterium | reverse complement strand
TTCTATTACATCTTCAGAAAAATCAAACATGTCTTTATTTGTAAGAGATATACTTTTTTCTCTAAAAGATCCTATTGTTGTTACTTTATTATTATTTTCTTTTAGTTTTTTCCCAAGTTCTTGTAGGGTTGCTATTCCACATCCTCTTCCTATTAGAAGAACTTTCTTATCTTTAACTAAAGAAAAACCTTTTCCCAGTGGACCTAAAACTTCTATAAAATCTCCTTTTTCTAAATAGGTATATTCAACTGTTGCTTTTCCTACTATTTTATATAAAACTTCCATTACTCCATCCTTAGTTTTATTATAAATTGTAAAGGGACGTCTTAGTGGCATATCTATAACTCTTCCTGGTATTGAAAAAGATATAAATTGACCTGGCTCATTTTCTTTTATTTCTCTCCCATCAAAACCTAATAGATAATACTCTTCATTAATTTTTTTATTATAAAGAATTTCACATTTTTTTACTTTCATTTACTCACCTCTTATTTTACTTTATTACATTAACTCTATAACTTAATTGTAATAGTTATAACAAAAAGTGTCATTATGTATATTTACAGACTTTTTTGTAAAAATTACAAAAAAATAAAGTACTTAATTTAAGTACTTTATGAATATTATATTTTAACTGATTTTAAAATAAACTCAAAAAACTTTTGTGAGTATTTGAAAAAGAATAGGATATAATTTATTATTTAGAATAAATTATATCCTATTAGTTCTACTTGTTTTTGTACTATTGCATAAAATTCTTTTGTTACATCTGATTCACTATCATAATCTATACTGCATTCCGCATAAATATCCGTTATTTTTTGATAGAATCTTCTTTCAGATGCTCTAATTTCTTCTAATAGTTCTTCAAAGTAATCTTTACCGAACTTTTCCCGATTTTTTAACCTATCATCATCTAATACAAATCCCTTTAAAGTATATTCACTTAATACAGATATAGCCCATTTTCTAAATAATGTACCTTCTTTTGAACGTACTCTGTAGCCAACGGCAATAATAATATCTAAACTATAATAGTTCGTATTATAGTGTTTACCATCATTTGCAGTTGCCAAGTATTCCTTTACAACTGATTCTTTATCGAGTTCCTCTTCTTTAAAAATATTATTTATATGAAGACTAATATTTTGTTTTGTGGTATTAAATAACTCTGCCATTTGTGCTTGTGTTAACCATATATCCTCATCAGAAAATAATACTCCTAAATTTATATCGCCTTCATTCATTCTATATAAAAGTATTTCTCCTTTTTTAGGTCCAACTATCTTATCTACCATAATTATCCTCCTAGTTATTAATCCATCAATGCCTTTGTTAACCTCATTTTAAACAAAGGCTATTATATTGCAAGTTTCACTTAAAATCCAATATTTAAGATAAATCACAATAATGATTAGTAAACTAAAAGACAGTAAAAATTAAGTCTTTAAAAGTATCATCAGTGGTAATAATCTAAAGTTTAAA
>CAYPYI010000018.1:0-20543 GCA_964415085.1 uncultured Tissierellaceae bacterium | reverse complement strand
TCTTATATTTTTTGATTTTTAATTTTACTAACTATTTTTCTAATCTAAATCCTGCACCCATATTATTCATTGCTTGATAGAATTCTGGGAAGGATATTTTAACACAATCTGCATCATTAACTATAGTTTCTCCTTCAGCAATTAAACCTGCTACTGATAGAGCCATAGCAATTCTATGATCATGATAACTTTCAAGTTCACATCCTTGAAGTTTTTCTGCATGATATACTGTCATAGTGTCAAAGTCATCTTCTACTTTAACCCCCATTTTACTTAATCCTTCTTTCATAACCTTAACTCTATCAGTTTCTTTAGCTCTAGCTATTCCTACTCCTTCGAAAGTAGTTTTACCATTCGCATATGCTGCAACTACTGATAGCATTGGAAGTGAATCTGGCATGTTTGAAAGATTTACAGTTACTCCTTCTAAAGGTTTACCACCATAAACTGTTAGAGATCCTTCTTCTTCATTTATTCTTATATCAGCACCCATTTCAAGTAGTATGTCTACAATTTTAGCATCTCCTTGAGTATCTTTAAGACTTAATCCATTTATTGTTACTACTGAATCAGTTATAGCTGCTGCACATATTGGAAAAGCAACTCCTGACCAGTCACTTGGTACTGTTAAGTCAAATGCTTTATATTCTTGGTTTCCTTTTACGCTAAACCATTTGAATTCATCTTTATCGTAATCTACATTAATTCCTGTTTTTTCCATCCAATCTATTGTCATTTGAACATAAGGAACTTCTTTAGGATCTTCAACCTTGATAGTTACATCACCATCAACATTTGCTGCAGCTAAAAGTACTGCTGAAACATATTGAGATAATGTTCCATCTAATGTACATGTTCCTGGTTTTATAGGTCCTTTTATTACGATTGGTGGTGCATCTATTGCCGTTCTTGTATTAAAACTTTCAGCTCCTAATTCATTTAAAGCTTCAAGTAGATGTCTTACTGGTCTTTTAACTATTTGCTCATCTCCTGTTACAACAGTATAATCATCAAGTAAAGATGCCATAGCTATCATAAAGTATAAAGCTGTTCCAGAATTTTTTATATCTACTACATTTTCAGGAATAAGTAAGTTCTTACCTCTTCCCTCTACCGTCCAGTATTCATCTAAATATTCTGTTTTAGCTCCAAATAGTCTAACAGCTTCCATAGTTGCAGTACAATCTGCACTTGGTAGTGGATTTCTTATTATTGATTTTCCATTAGCCATTGCTGCTATTGAAATTGCACGTATTGTATGGCTTTTCGATCCTGGTACTATAATTTCACCATTTAAATTATTTTTATTTATATATGCTTTCATATATATACCCCCTATACTCTTATGCTACTTTCTTACTATCTTTTCTTATATTTACAAAGTTTGATAATATTGAGAAGATTACAAAAACAAGTAATACTATTGTTATTGGTTTGAAGAATAAATCTCCAACTACATTATCAGATGTCTTTATTAAACTCATTGCACGTCTAAAGTTAGAGTCCATTATTCCACCTAACACAAGACCTAAAACCATTGGTGCAACTGAGTAGTGTCTTTTTCTCATTAAAAAACCTACAACCCCAAAAATTAGCATAAGTAAAACGTCAAATGCATTTGTACTTGCAGCATATGAACCTATAATACATAGTACTGCAACTATTGGAAGTAAGTGTCTTTCTTTTATTTGAGCAACTTTTGCTAAAAGTGGTGCTACTGTTAAGCCTAATAGTAGTATCATAAAACTTCCAATGAAACCACCTGCTAGAATAACGCTAAACATTTCCGGTGTTTCTGTAAATAAAAGTGGTCCTGGTCTTAATCCATGAACATAAAAAGCTGATAGTATTACAGCTGTTACAGCATCTCCTGGTACTGCTAATGTTAACATTGGTATTAAGGCTCCACCAATACATCCATTATTAGCAGCCTCACTTGCAACTAAACCTTCTATTGCCCCTTCACCAAAAGGTACTTCTGGGTTTTTTGTAGTTTTCTTTGCTTGATCATATGCAAGAAGTGATGCTACAGGTCCACCTGCTCCAGGTAGTGCTCCTATTAAAACACCTATTATTGATGAACGAAGTCCAAGTGCCCAGTGTTTAAATATTCTCTTATTATCTACTTTTTCTTTATTTACCTTAAGAGTTTGCATTTCCTTATCTTTGCTAGATATTTGATATAAAAGTTCGGAAAAACCGAAAAGTCCTATAAGTGCTGGTATTATTGAAATACCTCTTTGTAAATTTGTAACTCCAAAAGTAAACCTACCAACCCCCATAATAGGGTCCATTCCAATTGTACTTATAAAAACCCCTACAAATGCACTTATCATACCTTTTGTAAAGTTATCTGATGTTAATGATCCTACAGTTGTAAGTCCGAATAATGCTAGTAGGAAATAATCTATAGGTGTAAATGATAAAGCAAGTTTACTTACTTGTTTTGCACTTAGTGCAAGTACAACAAGTCCTATAAATGTTCCCATGAAAGAATAATAAGCTGCTGTTTTAAGGGCAAGTAAGGAATCTCCCTTTTTTGCCATTGGATAACCATCAAGTGTTGTTGCAACAGATGAAGGTGCTCCTGGTATATTTACAAGTATTGCTGTTACTGCTCCTGAATAAACTCCAACAGTAAATACTCCCATTATTAAAGCCATAGCATTATTTACTTCCCATGTAAATGTTACTGATACAAGCAGTGCTGTTGCCATTGTTACTGATAGTCCTGGCATAGCCCCTACGAATAAACCTGCAATGGAACCTAAAAATACTAATAATACAAAGTTTATATTAATAACTGAAAAAATATCTTTAATCACCTTTTCACACCCTTTCTATGGAAGATAAACATCTAGAATTGTTCCGAATACATATTGTATTAATAACGGTGTAATTATTGATATTCCAAGTAGTATTTTCCAGTTTCTCTCTCCTAATATATACATAAATATTAATAAATATAGTATTGATGAAACTAAAAAATGTAATTTTGGTAATAAGAATAAATACACAAATGAAATAATAATAATTCCAATAAGTTTATTAAAGTTTTCTTTACTCATTTTAGATTCTTCTCTAGCTTCTTTATCTTTAAGACCTTTTATAATTTGGCTAATAGAAAAAATAAGTACTAAACTTGCTACTATAAGTGGAAATAGAGCTGGTGATAAAGACCACTGATTATTGCCATGTAATTTAAATGATTCATTTATAAAGAATATACTAAGTATTGCTAAAATAATTCCATCGAATACATCTTTATTTTTGAATATACTCTTTTTTTCCATCATGACACCTCCTATTATAAAGACTTACTTTAAGATTCATTAAAGTAAGTCTTTTGTTTATTCTTTTATTCGAATCTTTCAATACCAAAGTCTTCTGGACTTTTTGTTGCAGCTCCTGCATCATATAATAACCATGATGTTATAGATGTATATCTCTCCCAGTATTGATCAATTTCTTCTGGTGTCATATCATCAAGTCTTGTATATGATTGACTTTCAACAAATTCTAACCATTCTGGTTCTTCTAACGCTTTTGTTGCAGCTTCTATTAAAACATTTTTAACCTCTTCTGGTGTTCCTTCTTTAACAAGTACTGAGTTTGGGAAATATAGTGGTAAATATTTCTCTGCTTCTGGAAGAGCTTCAGTCATTGCTGGTACTCCTTCTAAAGCTTCCATTTCTTCTACTCCAAATATTGCTAATGCTTTTAAATCCCCCACTTCTAAATAGTCTTTAACTGTTCCATAATTTCCAAATGTAAAGTCTACTTCTCCACTAATTGTAGCTATCATTGCTGGGTTTCCTCCACCGTAAGGTGTCATTGAAACATCAAGTCCTACTTCTTGTAATAATAATCCTTGTAAATGTCCACTTGCTCCTGGTCCTGAGTAAGACATTTTTATTTTTCCTGGGTTTTCTTTAATATCTTTTACTAAATCTTCAAAAGTATCATATTTTGAATCTTTTGGTACTACTATAACTTTTGTATCTTGAATTAACATTTTTATTGGTTCAAAGTTTTTAAAGCTTAAATCACTTGTTCCCATAACTTGGAATACTCCTGGTGTTTCTGCTGAGAATAAAACAGTATAACCATCATTTTTCTCTCCATAAGCAAATTCTGTTCCTATTGCACCTGAAGCTCCTTCTTTATTAATTACAGTTACTGGTTGTCCTAAGTGCTTTTCAAATAAAGGTGCAAACACTCTTGCTACTCTATCTGTAATTCCACCTGCTGACCATGGAACTATTAAATTTATTTTCTTAGTTGGAAAATCTGCTTCTGCTACTGGTGTTTCTTCTTTTTCTACTTTTTCACTTTCCTCTTTACTACCACAACCTGCTAATACTCCTAATGATAAAACTAAAATTAAAAATAATGATAATGTTTTCTTTTTCAAGATAATACCCCCTAGTATTTTTTTAGTTTGTTCTAGCAAACGATTTCTGATATATTTTCAGTATAAAACATTTTCTTATATATGTCAATATTATTAGTAATCACTCAATTTTAAGGATATTGCCTATTTAGGTATGTTTATTAACCTTTTTTTATAAATTTAATTATCCTTGAATTTTAAATTTCATTATTATATACTTAATATCAGCAAACGATTTCTGAAATTGGATTTAGGAGGTAGGAAATGTCTAACAGACTTAAAAATAGTAATACTAAAAAATATCTAAGTTTTATAATTGGTATCTTAGCATTTTTTATTATTATAAATTTAGATATTAATGGCTTATCGATAGAAGGACAAAAAGCTTTAGCGCTTAGTATTATGACAGTTATATTTTGGGCAACGAAAGTAGCAAACCCGGGATATACATCTTTATTCTATCTAGTGGGGCTTATAATTTTAAATGTAGCAGAAGCTTCAGAAGTTCTTTCACTTTGGACATCATCTACTATTTACTTAGTAATTGGCGCATATTTAATTTCAGATGCTGTTAATAGATCTGGACTTGGAGAAAGAATTGCATATATGTTTATTATCAAATACGTTAATTCATTTAAAAGTATTATTTTCTCAACATTTATTCTTCAAATAATACTAGGCCTTTTAATCCCTCATCCATGGCCAAGAGCTTTTTTAGTTTTATCCGTTATGAAAGTAGTAATAGAAAGTGCAAATATTAATAAAGAAGATCAAAAAATTATTGGTTTTTCTGTTTTTGCATCAGCAGTACCTACTGCAATGGTATTTTTAACTGCAGATAGTACTATAAATATTATTGCTGTTGATTTTTCTGGCGTAGACTTAGGATGGGTTGGATGGTTTATTCATATGGGAGTACCAGCATTATTTGCAAGTTTAATGACTTATCTATTAATAATACTTTTATTTAAACCAACGAGTGAAGTTGTTATAGATAAAGATTTAATAAAATCAAAGCTAGAAGATTTAGGAAAGATTGATGCTATAGAAAAAAGAACAATTTTTTGGGTTATAATTGCAATTATTTTATGGATGACAGACTTTATACATGGAATTGATTTGGGTTGGGTTACTATACTTGTTGCAATACTTATGAGTTTCCCTATTGTAGGAGAAGTTTTGGATGCTAGTTCTTGGAAAAGTATACCAATTGATACTTTATTTTTCTTAACAGCAGCTTTATCAATAGGAAAAATTGGTGCAATAACAGGAATGAATTCTTGGATTGCCTCTGTTATACTTCCAGCAAGTATACCTGAGAATATTTATCTATTTGCTCTACTTATAACAGTAGTATCAGTAGGACTTCATATGGTTTTAGGAAGTGTTATGGCGGTTATGGGAGTGGCTATACCAGCATTTTTAAGTTATACACAAGGTTCTGGTTTAAATCCATTGGTTCCAGTACTTTTAGTTTATACATCAGTTGCCTTTCATTATATCCTTCCTTATCAGCATATGACTATGCTTGTAGGACTTGGAGATGATTTCGGAATGTATACTGATTCATATGTTATAAAACTTGGGATTCCTCTTACAGTAGTTGTATTTATTACTACTATTTTAGTTCAAATACCATGGTGGCATTTAACAGGATTATTATAAATAAGGAAGTGGTTATTCTATGAAAAAAGATGTGACGATGAAAGATGTTGCCGAAGAAGCAGATGTTTCTGTCTCGACGGTATCAAGAGTTATTAACGATATAATAGATAAGGATTCAGAACTTGGTGTTAAGGTATGGACAGCTGTAGAAAGGTTAAACTATATACCTAATGCAGCTGCTAGATTTATGAAGGGTCAGAATACAGGAACAATTGGCCTACTTCTTCCAGATCTAAGTAATCCATTCTTTACATCAATTGCTGCCGGTGCTATTACACGTGCCCAGCAAATGAATAATAATATTATTATCTCTTCTGCTAATGGTAGCTTAGATCAAGAGAAACGATCTTTACAACATTTATCCAAGTCTGTATTAGATGGACTTATATATTGTCCTATTTCTAGAAATGAGGTTTTCGAAGAAATAGAATATTTTAAAAATATACCTGTTGTTATTTCTTATAGAAGAAATGTTGTAGCTGATATACCTCATGTATATGTAGATAATATTAAAGGTGGATATATTGCTACTAAGTATATGATGAGACTTAATAGAAGAAAAATTTGTTTTATTGCAGGTTTTTGGGATATTCCAGATGGAATTGATGATATTAAACAATTATCTAATTCAAAAGAGGCCGGTTTTTATACATCTTTAGATAGGTTTAAAGGATATAGAAAAGCCTTGAAAGAAGAAGGAATTCCTTATGATGAAGATTTAATTTTTATTACAAACTATGATTATAATGCAGGATATAATGTTGCTAAAGATATAATATCAAGCGGAATAGATTGTGATGCTATACTTGCACCTAATGATTTAGTTGCATCTGGTATAATTAAGTTTTTATCTTCTCAAGGAATTTCTGTTCCAGAAGATATTTCTGTAATAGGATATGATGACGGAATAATCGCGCCTATAACAAATCCAGCACTTACATCTATTAATCAAAATTCTAAAATAGTTGGAGAAAAGTCAGTAGATCTTCTTCTTGATATTCTAGAAGGCGAAGATGTTAATGATTATGTTGTAGATGTGGATTTATCTATTAGAAAATCTACATCCTTTTTAAAAAGCAATATAGAATAACTTATTTATATATGTAATTTTAATAATAGAATATGGCTAAGCTATATTCTATTATTTTTTATTTTAAACTAGTAAATCTAGTAGATAAAACTTATACACCTTTAAACTATTGTGATAGAATATAGATAATATAGCTTATATTATTTAATTTAAGGAGGGTTTTTATGGAGATATATGATAAACGATTGTTCTTTGCTTCAATATTTATTGGAATTTTCGGAATAATAGATAATTTTTTAGCTATTAAAAATAGTTATAATATTTCTCTTCTTAATGTATTTTTATTACTCTTATATATATTTATATTAATATCAGGAATTTACACTAGTACATCTAGACAAAAAGTTTATGAAAATGAATATAATAAAAAATTGCTTCAGCAAATATATGAAGAAGAATTTAAAAATTTAAGTTTTCTTGCTAAATATATATTTCCAATTACAATCTTTATTGGATTCTTACTTACATATTTACCCTTTAAAGACAAAGAATTAATTTTTTTATTATCTTCAGTTTTAGGACTTATTCTGCAAATATATGTTAATCTTAAGATAAGAAAAAAATATAAAAAAACAAAATATTAATTGTTTTAACTAGATAGCAAAATGCCAAAATCTTAAGATTAAGATCTTGGCATTTTTTGTTTTTTTGTTTTTTATTTTTTTTTTATTTTTAATATTTTAATCAAAGATTTTATTTATCATACTTATATTTTCTTTCTATATATGTTTTTTCATAGAAATCTCTATCCATTATAAAGTATTTATCCCTTCCTGCTTGTCCACCAAATGTTGGATCAATATAAACTTCTTTACCATCTATTACAGCCTTTGTCCATACATGTGGTATATCATCATATATGTCTTTTCCTGCAACGCCAACAGCTTCAATTCCTACTTTTCTTAACATATAGTTTAATGATCCTACATATGCTTGACATACACCCTTATTTTTATGAGTAAACCCATAAACATCGAAACTATCATAATCTACTATATCTTTATCAGTTCGCTCATCGTCAAAGTATTCAATATTATCAAGTATATAGTCATATATTACTCTAGCATTATCTATATCTTTGTTGCTACTACTTATCTGACCATTACTAATTAAGTTATCTACTATATCATCTAATACTTTTAAAGATTCATTTCTTCTTTGTATATGACTTTTGTTATCATATCTATTTCCTTGTGGTACTTTTAATTGTGCATAATAGTATTTATCATTTCCTATATAGTCTTCTCCTACTGTAGTCATATTATAATAGCTAAAATATTCAGGATACTTGTCATTTAAAACTTGGTGAGCCTCAAAGGTCATATCTCTAAAATCAGCAAATTTAACACTTGGATTAGACTTAACTGTGAATATATCCCTATCATTTAATACCTTATACATCATATTTTCTTTTATATCATAATAATTTTTTATATCTTCATTAAATTTTAAATTTTTATCCATGTTTAAATTGGAAAAACCTTCACTTAAGTTCCTATCAACATCACTATATGAATATACTTTAGACATTATAGTGAAAAATTCAGCTCTAGTTATATTATTATTTGGCTTGAAATAATTTTTACCATCTATTTTATATCCATTTATTATATCTCTATTTACTAAAAACCCAACTTTACCATCAACATGATCTTTAAAATCAATTTTACTTACTTCTTCTTTCCCATCTAGAATATTAAATACAATATCTACTACATCTTTTCTTGTTACTTCTTTATTTATTTTAGTATTACCTGTGTATATTTTATTTTTATTGGATACTTCTTGAATATTAGCATACCATTTAGCTCCTGGTAAAATTTCATATTCTATGTCTTTTATCTCTAGTGCTACTTTTAAAACTTCTGATAATACTACTTTATTATTTGGTCTAAAAGTATTATCTTCATATCCATTTGTAAGACCTATATCTACCGCCTCTAATACACTTTTATAAAACCAGTCACTCTTTTTCACATCACTAAAGTTGTTTTTAAGAGCAAATGCACTTAAATTAGCAAACAGTAAAACCGCCAATACTAGTATAAATATTGTTAAAACTTTTGTTTTGAAGTTGTTTAAATTATTTTTCATATCATACTGTCTCCTTTACTTTTAATTCTATTAGTAAGATTCACTATTTTCTTCAATATTTAACTTATACTTGAAGACTTATAGAAAATGACTCTAATAATAATTTATTAAATTATCATTTTTATATGTATTTATAAAAAGATTTAGTATTATATTTACAAACTTTAACTTGAGCCATTTTAAACTAGAAATTATATTTTTAGTTATATTCTCTTGTGCATTTGTATATAGATATATTATTGCTATTAATAATTAAACTTATTAATAATTATTAATTATATTTAAACAAACTTTGTATTTTATCTTGTATTCTATTTATAGCCATATTTTCATAGAACTATCTTAAAAGCCTAATAAGGGCAAAATGTATGTGCCAAAGACATATGAAATAGAAATTTTATATTAAATTTTATAATTAAAATTATAATTCAGCTAATTATATGTATATATGGTTAAATTAATCATTTTAGTAATAAGTATAGTCTTAGATAATAAATTTTATCGATTTTATATTAATTAGGATATCTTGTAACTACATAGTCTGCATATTCTTTTATTTCTTCTAAGGAACCAACTCTACCCCATACTATCATTCCCATTACATTTCCTTCTGCTATAACTACGTCATCACCATTTATTTCTAAAACAATAACAGAATGTGTATCTCCATTTATTCTGATAATGTCTCCAACTTTTAAATCATAATTTTTTAAGTCTGTAATTTTTCTAGCAGGTAGATTTCCAAAAGCTGCATCACTTAACATGAATGCAAACCCAACACATCCATAGCCTGTGCCCCATAGTCCACCTTTCCAGTCATATCTATTGCTATTATCCCATTTAGTCCAATTAGGATATTTATCCGCTAAAGCTATCATAGAATTATATACCTTCTCTTCACTTAATCCTTTTGATTCTAATTTAGCGTCTTTTAGTATGTCTTTTACTAATGTTTTATCAGAGTCAATTAAAACCGTTCTTGTATCATGATCCCAATCCACTTTATTATTTAAAGCTTCTCCGACAAATCTCACTGGTACATAAGTTAAGCTACCAATTATTTGTGCTGGTACATCCAAAGTAAATTCTTCACCATTTACTTTAGCTATATTGCTTCCAATAGCTAACTTTACTTCTATATCTCCCTTTGTACCTGTTACTTCTTTTTTAGCTTGATTCCAATCTACCTTAGCTCCTAATATCTCAAATACTTTTCTCATAGGAAGTAATGTTCTGCCATTTTGAGAAATTATATCCGCATCTATTTTTTCATTATTAATTATTAAGTTTAAATCCTTATTATTTGATGCAAAAATAAGTCCCATATTAGAAACAAGCATTGATATTATAAGTACATATACTAATATTTTTTTATGTGTTTTCATTATAAACCTCCATTTTAATTTATAGCCAATATGTATATAACTATCTTTAAAGCTCATTCTATATTTAAAAATTTTAGTTTATATTTATAATCTATTTGTTGTATAAATAATATATCGGCTATTTATAGTCTTTATTAAACTAATATTTTTCTTACTATCTTTAAATATATTATAACATTTAAGACTTTACTTATTTTGTTTAAATTAATCCATTTATTTAATAGATATTAATTGCTAAAATAATGTAAAAAAAAGCCTAGCAAAATAAAGCTAGGCCTAAAATTATATCATTTTCTCTGGGTTCATTATTTTATCAAATTCTTCTGCACTTAAAAAACCTAAATTAACGGCTTCTTCTTTCAAAGTCGTGTGATTTTTGTGTGCTGTTTTTGCAATTTTTGCTGAATTTTCATATCCTATATGAGGATTTAATGCTGTAACTAACATTAAAGACTTATCTAAATTTTCCTTCATTTTCTCTTTGTTTGCTTTTATTCCAGATGCACAGTTTTTATTAAAAGATCTAATTCCATCTGCTAATAATTTTACTGATTGTAGGAAATTGAATATATTCATAGGCATAAATACATTTAGTTGGAAGTTTCCTTGACTTGCTCCAAAACCTATTGATACATCATTACCCATAACTTGAGCTACAACCATTGTTAAAGCTTCACTTTGTGTTGGGTTTACTTTTCCAGGCATAATTGAACTTCCTGGTTCATTCTCAGGAATAAATATTTCACCTATACCACATCTTGGACCACTTGCTAACCATCTTACATCATTAGCTATTTTCATTAAGTCTGCAGCTAATGCTTTTAATGCTCCATGAGCATATACCAAGTCACTTCTACTTGTTAATGAGTAGAATTTGTTATCTGCTGTTATAAAATCTTTACCAGTAAGTTTTGCAATTTCTTCTGCTGAAACTCTTCCAAAATCAGGATGTCCATTAAGACCTGTTCCTACAGCTGTTCCACCCAGTGCTAACTCTTTTAATCCTTCTATTGACTCTTCAATATTTTTTTCTGCTTTTTCCATCATTACTCTCCAAGCGCTTATCTCTTGGTCAAAGCCAATTGGAACAGCATCTTGAAGATGTGTTCTACCTGTTTTTACTATACCTTTGTTTTCTTCTTCTAATCTTTTAAAAGTTTCTTTTATTTCTCTAATAGCTGGAAGTAAATCATCCTCAACAGCAACTACTGCTGCTATATTCATAGCTGTTGGGAAAGTATCATTAGAACTTTGTGACATGTTTACATGGTCATTTGGATGAATTAATTTTTCACCCTTTATCTCATTACTTCTATTCGCAACAACTTCATTTACGTTCATATTGCTTTGTGTTCCACTACCTGTTTGCCATACTGCAAGTGGGAAATTACCATCTAATTTTCCATCTATTATTTCATCGCATACTTGTGATATTACTTGTGTCTTTTCATCGTCTAATTTACCTAATTTATTATTAGTAATTGCTGCAGCTTTTTTTAATACTCCAAATGCTTTAATTACTTCTTCAGGCATTTTTTCTATACCTATTTCAAAATTTTGAAAGCTTCTTTGTGTCTGAGCTCCCCAGTACTTTTCTTTAGGAACTTTTATCTCACCCATTGTATCTTTTTCAATTCTGTATTCCATTAACTTTTCCTCCTTATTTAGCATAACCGATTAATATCTTATTTATCTTATACCCAACTTGTTTGATTATACTAAACAATTTAATAAAAAATTAAGTCAAATTAAAGTTCTAAGCTAATTTCATAAACTTCATTTTTAGGAAGATTATGCTCCTTACAAACAAGCTTTACACTCTTACTTTTTGATAGACCTTCATTCATATATTTAAGTAGTTCTTCCTTAATATTTATTTCTTCCTTCTCTTCTTCTTCTTTACTACCCTCAACAATTAAAACAAACTCACCTTTTATTTCCCTATTTGAAAATTCTTCTATAACACTTGAAATATCACTTCTAATAATCTCTTCAAATTTCTTTGTTAATTCTCTATTTACTGCTATTTGTCTATTACCTAAGATATCTAACATATCTTTAAGCGTATCTTTTATTCTATAAGGAGATTCATATATTATCATAGTTCTTTTTTCATATTTTAAGTTTTCTAATTCTTTTTTTCTTTCTTTTTTTACTGAAGACAAAAATCCTTCAAATACAAATTTACGTGTATTAAGGCCTGAACCTACTAAGGCTGTAATTGCTGCAGTTGCTCCAGGAAGGACAATTACTTCTATTTTTTCATTAATACATAGCTTAATTAAATCTTCTCCTGGGTCTGATATTCCTGGCATACCTGCATCTGAAACAAGGGCTATACTTTCTCCATTTAATAAATGTTCTATTAACTTTGGTCCTTTTTCATTTTTATTATGCTCATGATAGCTTGTTAAAGGTTTTTTTATTTCATAATGATTTAAAAGTTTTAATGATCTTCTTGTATCTTCCGCGGCAATTAAATCTACTTCTTCTAATATATTTAAAGTTCTTATTGTTATATCTTCTAAATTACCTATTGGTGTTGGACAAATATAAAGCTTAGCTGAACTCATTTTATCACCTTTATCCTTCATACATTTTAAGTATTTCTTCAGTATATTTATTTTCCTTATCATATACCAGTAATGGCTTCTCAACAATTAAATCAATATTTCCATCTCTAATACCTTCTACTAAAACTAAATTGGCAGCCTTTTTATCATTTGGTTGAATCATTCTTACTCTTTTAGGTTCTATATTATTTTTACGCATGAAATAAAATATATCTACTAATCTATTTGGTCTGTGTATTAAGTAAAACTTTCCTTTTGGTTTTAGTAATTTACCAACTACATAGGAAATATCTTCAAAAGTACACTTTACTTCATGCCTAGAAATAGCAAAATTCTCTTCTTCATTTATTATAGCACTATCTTTTTTCATATATGGTGGATTTGAAACTATTACGTCAAAAGATGATTTTTCAAAGACATTTAGTAAGTTTTTAATATCTTCATTTACTATAGTTACTTTTTCTTGTAAGTTATTATGCTCTATATTTTCTTTAGCTAAATTAAATACATCTTCTTGAATCTCTACACCAAAAATTTTATCAAAATTTCTTATTCCTGCAAGTCTTATTGGAATTATACCTGTACCAGTTCCTAGGTCTAGTACTTTACCTTTTCCCTTAACTATACTTGAAAGTAAAATAGCATCTATACCATATGAAAAGTTATCTTTTTTCTGTTTAATATAATAATTTGTACCAGGCACTAAATCCATTGTCATATAAACACCTCTTTTTCTTATTTTTAAACAAATTAAAAGAGACCTATACAGGTCTCTTTTATTCATTATTCTGAATATGTATTACTCAGCGTGAATTGCCTCAGTTGGACAAACTTCAGCACATGCTCCACAATCTATACAAGCATCTGCATCTATTGAATATACATCTCCTTCTGATATTGCATCAACTGGACATTCAGATATGCATGATCCACATGCTATACAAGAATCATCTATTACGTATGCCATTTATATTCACCTCCACAACCTTCCTGTATCTATATTAACAGATAATTTAAAATATTTAAAGCCTATTTTTACTTTTTAAAAAAATATTTATTTTTTTAATATATCAATATCTTTTAAATCGTAATCTATAATGTCTTCCGTGTCATCTTTAAGCTTTACTCTTACTTTAACTTTTTCTAAAAGTGTGTGAGTTGAAACTATTACTCCTGTACCATCTGGAGTTTTTACACTTTGGCCTATATTTGGCATATATTCTAAGATTTCTTCATATGTGTCTTGTTCATATTTTAAACAGCACATAAGTCTTCCGCATATTCCAGATATTTTACATGGATTTAAGGATAATTCTTGTTCTTTGGCCATTTTTATACTTACAGGCTCAAACTCTCCTAAAAACCTATTACAACAGCACATTCTTCCACATGGACCTAATCCTCCAAGCATCTTAGCTTCGTCTCTTACACCTATTTGTCTTAATTCTATTCTAGTTCTAAATATGCTTGCAAGGTCTTTAACTAAGTCTCTAAAGTCTATTCTTCCATCGGCTGTAAAGTAAAATATTAATTTATTATTATCAAATGTATATTCTACATCTATTATCTTCATTTCTAAATTGTGCTCTTGTATTTTTTCAGAGCATATTTCAAGTGCTTCTTTTGCTCTTTGTTTGTTGTCTAAATGAATTTGTCTATCTTCTTCTGTAGCAAGTCTTAATACTGGTTTTAGTGCTGCTACCATTTCTGACTTGTCAATATATCTAGGTGATATAACAACAGTACCATATTCCATACCTCTTGCTGTTTCTACAAGTACTTCATCATTTAAATTTATATCTATATCAACAGGATCGAAGTAGTATATCTTTCCCGCTTTTTTAAATCTTACACCTACTACTTTTACCATTATTTTCCCCCTATATTGAGTAACATCACTTCTATAGCAAGTTGAAAATTGATATTTCTCTTTATATTTATTTTAGTTTCTTCTATACTTTGAATTACTTCATTAATTTTTCTATCTTCTAAGAACATAGCTTGATCTAGTATGTCTTCTTTGTCCACGTTTACAATTAAATCAGTATTTTGAAGGTTTTTATATATTAAAATATCTCTAAAAAAATAAGTAAATATATCTAAAATTTCATCTATATTTTCTTTGTTTTCATCAAAAAAATCGTTACTGCTAAAAGCTTTAGATAAATCACCATTTATTAAACTAATAATAATATCTATTACTACATCTCTGTTTTCAAAAAAAGATTCATCTTCTGCAGTAGTTATACATTTTCCTATTGCACCTTTGGTAAATCTTGCTATAAATTTTGCCTTATTATCATCTAACTTATAATTATTAGTTAGATATTTTTCTATTTCCTCTATTTTTATTGGAAAGAATTTAATACTTTCTACTCTAGATAGTATTGTAGGTAGTAAATTATCTGGATTTGAACTTATAAGTATTATGTTTATAAAGCTTGCAGGTTCTTCCAGTGTTTTTAATATTGCATTCTTACTTTCAATATTCATAGTGTGACTATCATCTATAATAAAAATCTTTCTTTCAGATTCAAAAGGTAATTTTGTTGCATTTTTAATCATCTCATCTATTTGTGGCTTTCTAATCATTCCTTTTTCAGGACTTATGATTATTAAGTCTGGATGAGAGTCATTATCTATTTTTCTACATGAACTACATTTGTTACAAGGTGTAGTTTGTCCTTCTTTACATAGTAGAGTTTTTGCAAAAATCTTAGCTACTAATTTTTTTCCTATTCCATCTTCACCTTCAAATAAATAGCTATGACTAATTGAATTATTTTCAATAGATTTTTGTAATAAGTTAATACTTCTACTATGACCTATTATTTGAT
Source organism: uncultured Tissierellaceae bacterium (assembly GCA_964415085.1). GTDB lineage: Bacteria > Bacillota > Clostridia > Tissierellales > Tissierellaceae > CAYPYI01. The sequence continues at coordinate 4,506 of CAYPYI010000018.1, read as the reverse complement.
CAAAACTCATAATTTTACTCACCTATAAACGTACAAATTGATCTACATCTAGAATGAATAAGTTGGCTCCACCTACAACAACTTCTTGTCCATCTTTTTCATGTTTTGTACTTGTACAAATACTTCTAATTAATTCTATTACTTCTTCTTTTTCTTCTTCTTTTACTCCCATAAGTAGAGTTGTACTACCTGATTTTAAGAATCCTCCGCTTGATGCAAGTTTTGTTGTTCTTACTCTTTTTTCCATTAGGACTCTTAGTAATTTATTTATATATTCATCTTGTATTATTCCTATAATAAGTTTCATTGTAAAACCTCCTAAATTCTAATAAACTCATCTACATCTAACATAAACAGTGTTGCTCCACCAACTTTTACTTCTACTGGATATGGAATGTATGTATCTCCCGGCATTCCTGATGACATTAAGGATGTAGTTATTTCTCTTGTTTTACAGTTTCTTTCTATTATTTTTATTGCTTCATCTACTTTATCTTCGTCAACCCCTAGTAAAAGAGTACTATTTCCTGCCTTTAAGAAACCACCTGTAGATGATAATTTCGTAATTCTAAATCTATTCTTAGTTAAATCCTCAATTAAACTTGGTGCATCTTGGTCTTGAACTATAGCAATGATCATCTTCATAAATAAAACCTCCCTGGTTATATTATTTTTTGTATTTTACTTAAAGCTTGCTCTAAAACTTCATCAATTGGTTTTGTAGCATCTATTACTTCTATATTTTCTGGATATTTATCTAAAAGTTCCATGTATCCATTATATACCTTATTGTGGAAATTTACACCTTCTTGTTCTAATCTATCTCCACCTAGATTTTTAGTTTTTCTCATAAGAGTTACTTCTGGATCTACGTGGAAAAAAAGTATTAAATCAGGTACTAAACCCTTTGTTCCAAAATCATTAATAAGTTTTACCTCATCTATTCCTAAATCTCTTCCTACTCCTTGGTATGCAAGACTTGAAAGTAGGAATCTATCACAAAGTACTAGTTTACCTTCTTCTATAGCAGGAAGTATTTTCTCACTAACATGCTGTGCTCTACTTGCTGCATATAAAAGTGCTTCTGTTTCATTTGACATATTCTTATTATTAACATCTAAAATAATCTTTCTTATATCTTCGCCTATTTTAGTCCCACCAGGCTCTCTGCTAGTAATGTAATCTATTTTATTATCCTTTAGGTACTCTTCTATAAGTTTTAACATTGTAGACTTACCAGAGCCATCTGGTCCTTCTAAAGTTATAAATTTTCCTCTCACAAATTGCACTCCCTTATGTTTATTTATACCAATTATACAACATATTCGCTTATTTTTCTATTATAAGTAATATTTATGACTAATTATATATTTTAGATAAAACAAACCCCAAAGCTTTAATTTTTGCTTTGGAGTTTGTTTTATAATATGAAGAGCTAGAAATTTTCTTAAAATATTAAATATTTACTCTAAAAGTATAAAAACCATTCTACTTTCTATATACCCATGTTTATAATAGTAAACATAGGTTAAATATATTTAAATAAAACCTTACAATTTATATATTCCTATTAATTGTAAGGTTTTTTTTATTTTATTTACTTATACTTCTAGGTACTACATCTTTTGGAATAGGATTTTTATATCCTCTAGATCCTAGTTTTTCTTTTAATTCTAATTTTGCTTTTTCTATTTTTTCTGTATTTTCAAATAGATCTATTGCACTTGAAGCTAATACTTTTCCTGCATAAATCATTCCATTATGTGCAACATTACTTTTTCCTTGAGCAACTACTTGCCATGAATGTCCTGGAGTATTTGATGCAAGTGTCATTACCATTATTTGTGATGTAGGACATACATTACTAACATCCCCAACATCAGTTGATCCTGGCATTGGCATACTTGTGTGTACATGTGGCATGATAAAATCATTATATGGTTTTTCTATATAACTTTTTAAGAATGCTTTTTGTTCTGGTTGTTTAGCAAAGTTTAAGAACATTTCCAGTTCATCTTGATCTACATTAATTGTATCTCTATATCTTTTTAACATATCCTTATCTTCACTTGATAATTCAGGATATCCTATTTCTGTCATATTTGCATGTAAAACTTCTTCTATAGCTTTATTTGGTACAAGTTCAGAACATGCCTTAACAAAGTCAACTTCAACTTCTGTTTCAGTCATTAGTGCTGCACCTTTTGCTATATTTGTTATTCTTCTATAAATATCTTCTACTTGATAATTTTTAGGAGCTCTCATTAAATATAGTACTTCTGCACTTGCAGGTATAACATTTGGTGAGAATCCTCCTGAGTCAGTTATTGCATAATGTATTCTAGCATCTTGTACTACATGCTCTCTTAAAAATTCTACTCCCATATTCATAAGCTGTACTGCATCAAGAGCACTTCTTCCTTGGTCTGGATTTGCTGCTGCATGAGCACTTCTTCCTTTAAATCTAAAGTATACTTGATAATTTGCAAGAGTACTTCCTGTCCAAACTAAGTTATAGTTTCCAGGATGCCATGATAGACATGCATCTACACCATCAAATACACCATCTCTTACCATAAATGTTTTTCCTGATCCACCTTCTTCAGCAGGACAACCAAAGAATATTATTTCTCCATCTAAGTTATTTTCTTCTAAGTATTTCTTAGCACCTATTGCTCCTGCCATGGAACCTACTCCAAGTAAGTTATGTCCACATCCATGACCATTAGTATTTTCTTGATCTTTATTTAATTTTTTCTCAAATTCATTAGCAGTTTGACTAAGTCCTGATAGTGCGTCATATTCACCTAAAATACCTATTCTAGGATAACCACTACCATAGCTTGCTGTAAATGCTGTTTCTATATTTCCCACATTTCTTTCTATTTTAAATCCATAATCCTCTAAAACGCTTATCATAGCTTCCATTGATTTATGTTCTTCAAAAGCTGTTTCTGAGTATTCCCATATTTTATCACTTAAATCTGTCAGAATGTCTTTTTGACTTTCTATATATTCTACCATGCCTTTTTTATTCATTATATTCCTCCTAGTTAAACTAATTGTTCTTCTTGTGTATTATTTTGTATCATTTTATAGCCTACATATCCTAAAATTTGATAGAAAATTAGCATGATAACACCTAAAATTAAATTTTTCATTGTGCTTCCTGATTTAAGTATTGGCATTTGTATCATTGCTCCCACTGTAGTTAACATACCCATTAATGAAAAACCTAAAGAAAAATTCATAAGCGCTGGTGTTTCATAATTTGGATCACATATTTTAAGAAGCATCATACCATTTATCATTACCCCTGTAGCAGAACCCCAAGCTATTATCGCATGCTCAAACGGAGCATTAGAATTAAAGTATTTTTTATACTGTTTAAATACAAGAAAATATGTTAATATAAAGCCTAATATACACATTATTACAATTGGCACAATATATGTCATAACTGCTTGTATAGGGACACTTCCTATTGCTGATATTATTGCAAAATCACTAATGCTTCCTGTTATTCTTGCTTTAACCTTTGAATCTACTAAAAATGATAAGTTTAATTTCGCTATTATCGAATCTATTATAAACATTGAAAATAATCCATAAAACCATACTGGAAGAGTTGCTGCAATTTCAAGTCCTACACTAAGTAAAATATTTCTCATGTAAAATCCACATGCAACACCAAGTAATATAATTGCTAAATGGAATGTTACTGTTTCTATGGAAGATGAATATGTAGTTTCTCTTCCTAAAGACTCTTGTTTTTTAATATTTTTTGTAAACCCTTGTTTCAGTTCTACAGGAATATCCTCAGGATTATCAAGTATTTCTGTTTCTCCTTTTCTTGCTGCTATATTAATAAGTATAATTCCTATAATCATACCACCAATTAATCCTACAGTTGCTGTTGTTGTTGTTATACCCTGAGCTATCTCCCAGTAATCCATACCAAAGTCTTGAAGTATTTTTCCTACAGCCCCCGCAGTACCATGTCCACCTACAAAACCGCTTGGAAGTTCATATCCAAATGTTCTATATAGACTATTTGGATTAAATTTTGAATATACTATATTTGTACCAAATCCTATAACTGTTTGTACGTACTGAACACTTGTAAATATTCCACAACTTGCTAATATAAACCCTAAATTTCTTTTGTTTTTCTTTTTATCCTTCTTGTCACTTTCACTTTGTTTTTTTCTTCCACTTAACATTCCAAGTGGCACTGCTGCAAATATAGGAACTATTAATATACCTGGAAGCAATGACCATGTCTTAACCCAGTCCATATTAACTCCTAATATTCGGAGTGGAGAATTTTCTCCCCAAACTACTGGTCCTAAAAACAAAAGCAAAAATCCTCCAATCACACTAGCTGGTAAAAATATCTTCTGGAAAACCTTTACCTTAGCTCTAAGAAAAGTCCCTATTAACAAAAACATAGCTAAAACAAGAAAAAAGATGAGCGAAGCTCGTAAAGGCGAAAATCATCCAATG
>CAYPYI010000017.1:0-22134 GCA_964415085.1 uncultured Tissierellaceae bacterium | reverse complement strand
GCTAGGTTTTTAAATTTTAAGGAGGTTTATATGTATATCAATAACAAGAAATATTGGGATGATAAATTTAAACAAAGAAAAGATAAGCTTCTTAGTCCAGAAAAAGATTTAGTAGAAAACATAGCTTTATTTAATGGGAGTACTGTTTTAGATTTAGCATGTGGAGATGGGAGAAATAGTATTTATTTATTGGAAGAAGGATTTGTAGTTACTGGGGTAGATTATAGTACAAGTGCTTTAGATAATTTAAATAAACATGCGAGTAATAAAAACTTAGAAGTTAAAACAATTACTAAGAATTTGGAAAAAGCTGTTACCTTAGAAGATTTAGGAAAGTTTGATAATATAGTGGTAAATCATTATAAATTAAAGAAAAACTTATTAAAAAAATTATATATGAACTTAAATTATGGCGGAATATTATTTATTTCAGGATTTACAAAGGAAAATACAAAAGCTAGAAAAGAGGACCTAATCTTAGAAAGAGATATAGATAGTATCTCTAATCATTTAGAACTTATTAAGACCATAGATAATGAGGAATTACTAGATTCTAAAACATATATATTAAAAAGAAAAGGTGGCCTATAAATGGATTGCACTTATAAAAATAATATTGGAACCTTTAATTATAGAGTAGGGGCAATAATAATAAATGAAGGAAAAATATTAATGGTAAAATCTTATAATAATAATTACTATTATTCAGTTGGTGGTAGAGTTAAGTTATTTGAAACTATGGATGAAGCAGTAATTAGAGAAGTATTTGAAGAAATTGGCATTAATGTTGGAGTTGATAGATTATTTTTAATTCATGAAAATTACTTCAAATTAGACGATAAAGATAAATATCATGAACTTTGTATATATTATTTAATGAAACCAATAGATAATATAGAAAATATTAATAAGTTTTTAATTGAGAAAGATATAAAAGAAAACCTGGAGTGGTTAGATTTAGAAAATATTAAGGATTATAATATATATCCAGAATTCTTAAAAGAAGAAAAAATCTTTGAATCTACTAGTATTTTAAAAAGAGTTAGTAGAAAAATTTAAAGATATTTAGTTATTATCACCACTTAGTCCCTATATATTACCACTTACATAAAATCCATTTACTATGTAGTATTAAGTATTATAATGAGTATAAAGAGGTGAAAAGATGAAAGTAAAACTAGAGGTAGATGAGGCTACTGAAGATGATGAGATTATAATAAGATGTAAAGAGTTAACTAGTAAAATCTTAAATATTCAAAAAGTATTGTCTAAGAGTTTGGATGAGAATATAAATATTTTATTTTTCAAAGACAATACTGAATATTATATTTCACTCGATGAGATAATCTTTTTTGAAACTGAAAAAAGTTATATCTATGGACATAGCAAAGATCAGGTTTATGAAGTTAGATATAAACTATATGAATTAGAAGAGATTTTACCAAATGAATTTATAAGAGTTTCAAAATCAACAATTGTAAATGTAACTTATATAAATTCAATTGAAAGAAATCTTACATCATCTAGCATAGTGAACTTTCAAGATACTTACAAACAAACTTATGTTTCCAGGTATTATTACAAGGCCTTAAAACTAAGAATACTAGAAGTGAGGGGATATTATGAAAAATAAAAAAGTTTTTACAGGGTTGATGTTTATATTTGCAGGAGTTGCATTGGTATTAAATAGGCTGGGATATTTTCAAGATATAAATATTTTTAGTATATTTGCATCAATATTTTTAGTAAGTGAAATAATAAAAAGTATCTCAAAAAGGAATATTTTTGGAGTATTAATACCTGCAGCGTTTCTTCTTGTAATATATTCAGATTATTTAGGTATAAGTTCATTAAATCCATGGATATTTGTACCAGCAGCTGTTTTGATAAGTATAGGTCTGGATTTAATATTTTCACCTAGAAAGAATTATTATATAAAAAATGGATTTAATTTTAATGAAGAATCAATCCAAGAGGATGATAAAGGATATATATATTTATTCACTTCTTTTTCAGAAAATATAAAATACTTAAAATCAAATAATTTGAAGACTCTATCACTAGAGTGTAACTTTGGATCTTTAAAAGTTTATCTAGATAATGTTACTTTAGATGGTGATATATTAAGTATAGAAATAGATTCTGCTTTTTCTGGAATTGAACTATATATTCCAAAAAATTGGGAAGTCATAGATAATACAAGTATATCATTTGGTGGAGTTAAAGAAAAAAATAGATCCAGTATGGAAAATACCAAAAAGGTAATTTTAACAGGAGATGTAAACTTTACAGGAGTGGATATAATTTATATTTAATTATATACTTATATATACTAAGTATGGTATAATATAAATCTAAGCACAACATATAGTATTAACGGGGGCTGTTTATTTAGAAATCACTTATAATTATAAGGAGGAAATAAATGAACAACGAATATAAAAATAAATTATTAAAAATGAGAGATGAGGATATATATCTTTCAAAAGAATGTAAAGATCCACATATTTTATTTGTTAAAGATGAAAGTTTAATTAAGTTAAGAAAAGAAAATACTGAGAAACTAAAAGAATTAGTAAGTGAGTTTGGATTTCCAACAATATCACTAGTAGGTCAAGAAGCTCATGCAGCAGCATTTTATTTATTTAATAGAAGTATTAATGATGTTACGTTTATTGGTAAGTTATATAAGGATATTAGTAAACTTCCATCAAGTGAAATAAATTTAATTGAATATGCTTTTTTAGAAGATAAATTAAACTTTTATGTAGGTAAACCACAAGTTTATGGAACTCAATTTTATCATGATGATGAAGGAAACTTTATTCCATGGACTATTTTAAATGAAGAAGAAGTTGAACAAAGAAGAAAAGAAATAGGATTAAATAGCTTAAAAGATCAGATTGAAAATAACAAAAAAAATAGGTGCAAAAGAGTTGTAAAAGATGAGGTTTTACAGCTAAGAGAAAAAAGAAATGAAAAATTGAGAGAAATAGGCTGGATTAAATAAAAAAATACCTTGGAAATTCCAAGGTATTTTTATGTTAAAATATAGATTGCTTTCTTTCTAGTTTTTCATATACTTTAATTGGATATCCTGCATCCTTTATTCTATTTAAATTGTCTGTAATAAACTCTTCACTATCCAAACATTCTTCTGGAACCATTATTCCTTTTTTCTTAATTTTTCCTTTAGCAAGTAGTTCACTACAAGCAGCTAGAGGTATTCCTGTCATAGGTCCCATTTGAGATACAACATCTAGTCTATAAGTTATTTCTTCATCTTCATTAGTGCTACCTACAACTTCTGCATACATACTAGATAAAGGTGTTTCTACAGTTTTTTCTTTTTCTTCACCCTTACCAGTAAGTGCCATCATAAAATCACGAGGAATCACACTTTGACCTTTTACATCTAAAGGTTCAGTAGATCCAAGACCAACTGCAAGAAGTAGGTTCATTACATCAAAAGCCTCTGTAGGGTATGTTCCAAGCTTAATATTTACATTTTCTACATCCATGACTCTAGGCAAAGAAAATACCTCAGGATGTCCCATAGTAGCAACTTTCTTTTCTCCAATAGGTTCAGGGAATACTGCCATCTCTTCACCTAATAAAGGATGCTCATATATAATTTCCCCATCTCTTAATACAGCAACCTCACCTGCAAAGTTTTCAATAGTATGAAGTGCAACAGCAGGACCATCAGTACTATCTTCTGCATGTATAGCCATGTAAAGATTAACATCTTCCACTTTATCCATATGAGTAGCACCATATGTAGCCATAATAGGGAGTAGTCCAGGGCTAGCACCAATTCCTACAATTATAGAAATGCCTTTTTCTTTGGCCTTTTTCTGTCTTTCCTCATTAAAAATTCTTTCATGTACAACTACGTCATCACAAAAATCAACATAATTTTTACCAGCTTTAATAGCTGCATCAATAACTGGTTCTCCAAGTAAGTAATATGGACCAGTACAATTTGCAACAACATCTGCATCCTTAATTAAATCAAGTAGTTGATCTTCATTAAAAACATCAACTTCAGCAACAGAAATTCTCTCAGAATTTAAACTTTTAGCTACCTCTTCATTCTTCTTAATATTTCTACTAGCAAGTACAATTTCATCAAAAACATTACCACGTAAAAGCTCTTTAACTGAGAACAAACCCTGATTCCCAGCCCCACCAAGCATAACGATTTTCATAATATTCCTCCTAGTTATTTATAAGTAGTATCTTAATAATCAAATACCCAGTTATATATTATGTAAACAAAAACGGTATGTAAATTATTACATACCGTTTAATCTAAAAGTATAATTATTTTCTACCTGTATAGAATCCTAATGGATTGTCTGAGGTATTTATCATAATATTTTTAACTTGAGAATAATGATTCATAACTGATTTATGAGTTTCTCTTCCAATTCCAGAATCTTTATATCCTCCAAATGGAGCTCCAGCTGGAAGTTGGTTATAGGTATTAACCCACATACGACCAGTTTGAATAGATTTTGCAACTCTAAATGCTCTATTTATATCTTGAGTCCAAACTCCTCCACCTAGACCATAATCACTATCATTTGCCATATCTATTACTTCTTGTTCATCTTTGAATTTTATAACAACTGCAACAGGTCCAAATATCTCTTCTTGTGCTACAGTCATATCATTAGTTACATCAACTAAAAGTGTTGGTTGTAAGAAGAAACCTTTATCTAAGTTATTATCAGTAACTCTATTACCACCTGTAGCGATTTTAGCTCCCTCTTTAACTCCTATATCTATATAGTTTTTAACTTTATTTAATTGTTTTTCACTAATTAAAGTACCCATTTCACTTTTTGGATCAAGTGGATCTCCAACAACAACATTTTCAAATAAATCCACTATCTTTGGAAGAAATTCATCATAAATATCTTCATGGATAAAAAGTCTTGATCCTGCTGAACAAACTTGTCCTTGATTGTAAACAATTCCCATTTGAATTGACTCTAAAGCCTTTTCTTCATTTAAATCAGGGAAGAATATATGTGCAGATTTACCACCTAACTCTAAAGTACTAGGAATTAATTTCTCTGCAGCAGCAAGCCCTACTTTTCTACCTACTTCTGTAGAACCTGTGAAAGCTAATTTACTAATATCAGGATGGTCTAAAATAGCTTGTCCAGTTTTTGATCCTGAACCTGTAACCACATTAAATACTCCTTTAGGAAGAACGTCTTGTATAAGTTCAGCAAGTGCTAATACACTAAGTGAAGTTGAACTTGATGGATTAAATACTGTACAACATCCTGTAGCAAGTACTGGTGCTAGTTTCCATGCAGCCATTAAAAATGGAAAGTTCCATGGTACAATTTGTCCAACTACTCCAATAGGTTCTCTAACGATAATACTTAATAAATCATCTTCAATAAAAGTTGCACTTCCTTCTTCAACTCTTATTGCTGAAGCAAAATACCTAAAATGATCTGCTGCTTCAGGTATATCTATATTCATTGTTTCTGTAATTGATTTTCCATTTTCTAAAGTTTCAAGTTTTGCTAAATATTCTTTATTTTCATCAATAATATCAGCTATTTTATTTAAATATTCTGCTCTTTGTCTAGGCGTTGTTTTTTTCCAATCGTCCCAGGCATCCCAAGCAGAACTTACAGCTCTATCAACATCTTCTTTTGTACCTTGTGCAATTGAAGCTAGTTTTTCACCAGTAAAAGGACAAAAAGTATCTATAGTCCCACCATCTGATGCATCTGACCACTCACCATTAATAAATAAACCATACTTATCTTTTATTTTTATATCTGTCATAATTACACTCCTTTTAAAGATTTTATAGTCTTAAGTAACTGTATCTATATACCAGTATAGGGTATATAGAGATTAAGTCAATAATAGATAATTTTGTATCAAAAACTGCTATTTTTAGTCAATTGTTTGATAAAAGTCCTACTATTATTTTTCCTTGTACTAAAAGTTTACCCATATTATGTAAATATATAGATAAAAGGTATTAGTTTAATATTTAACTATATTTTTTTCTATTTAAAAGAAATTTAATGATATAATAAGATAAAATAAAAAGGAGATATTTATGGATAGATGTGAAAAAGTTATTTTAACAAATATGTGTATGATTTATAAAGATAATAAAATATTAGTTCAAAATAGAAGAAAAGAAGATTATCAGGGTATAGCTTTTCCAGGGGGTCATATTGAAAAAGGTGAGTCTATAGTTGATTCTGTAATAAGAGAATTATATGAAGAAACAAATTTAGTAGTTAGAGATTTAGTATTATGCGGTATAAAACAATTTTATACTTTAGATAATGTTAGGTATATAGTTTTTATTTATAAAACAGATAATTTTGAAGGAAGTTTAAAGTCTTCAGAAGAAGGAGAAGTTTTCTTTATAGATAGAAAAGATATAACTAAATATAATTATGTTGATGATTTTTTAGACATTATAGATATATGTGATGGAAAATCAAATGAGCTATACTATATAGGAAATGAATTAATAAAAAAATAAACCCTCCAGTAGGAGGGTTATATTTATGCAAATAGCCTTAGTCTATCTACTTCTGTCATATTACTTTCTTTTAAATCCTTTGGAATAATACCTTTATTTAATACAGGTCTTCTGTCTGTATAAACAGGCTTATCCACCTTATAAAGGATACCTATAGGGATTTCATCACCCCAGGTATTAGCTAGCCTCATAGCAGCTTCTCTATCCGTTACATCATGAGAAGAATCTATTGGCGTTACTCTTTGTTTATACCAGCTAAAAGTATTAACTTTATTAAAAGTAACACAAGGCTGTAATATATCTACTAAAGCATAACCATTATGATCCATAGCTTCTTTCATAATCATTTTCAAATGCTCTTTATCTCCACTAAAGCTTCTGGCAACAAAAGTTGCTCCTACAGATAAAGCTAAATTAAGTGGTCTTAAAGGAATTAAAGGATTTACTAAATCTTCATCAAAGTCATGAACGTCCGTTGTAGGTGAAGGCTGTCCAGTAGTTAAACCATAAATTTGGTTATTATGAACAAAATGTGTAATATTAGGATTCCTTCTTATAGTATGAATTAAGTGGTTACCACCTTCACCATAAGAATCACCATCTCCACTATTTATAATAATCTTTAAATTAGGATTAGCTGCATGAATTCCAGTTGCTGCAGGAAGAACTCTACCATGAAGTCCACTAAATCCATTAGCTCCTACGAATTGATTTAACTTTGCAGCTTGCCCAATTCCCCCCATGAAAAGAACGTCTCTTTTAGGAAGATTTAACTCATTAACAAGTTCAACCAATGTGTTCAAAATTCCAAAGTTACCACAACCTGGACACCACTGAGTTTCTGTTGCAATATATTTATTTTCCATATTAATTCACATCCTTTTCGGTCGTTCTTAAAGCATTAATAATTTCTTCGCTTGTCATTTGTCTTCCATCATATTTTAAATATGCAGGTTTACAATCAATTAATGTTTCCTCTCTAACAACTCCAGCAAATTGACCTGTAAAGTTTTGTTCAACACTTACAACTTTTTTAGCATTTTTAGAATATTTGAATAATTTGTCTGTTGGAAGAGGTAAAATATCACTAAATGATAATAAAGCATATTTTACATTTCCTTCTTTATTTAATCTTAAAACAGCTTCTTTTAATGCCTCATAAGTTGAGCCGAATCCAAGAACTAGAATATCTGGATTTTCATCACCTTCAAAAAGTGGTTCAACTAATTCTGTTTTTAAAAGTTCTAATTTTTTATTTCTTTTATTAACCATTTTATTTCTAACTTCACTAGATTCAGTTAAAACTCCAAACTCAGTATGCTCATCGGAATCCAGTCTAACTAAATACTCATCTCCATAGTGATATAAAGGAGATATTCCAGTTTCAGTATATTGATATCTTTTATATACTCCATGCTCATCAACTTCAATATTAACATCTTGATTAAGTGGTTTAACTTCATATCCTGTATGATCTAACATATCAGAAATTTTTAAAACACTTCTACTATCTGCTAAAAATTGATCACTTAAAAGTAATACAGGTATTTGATATTTTTCTGCAAGATCAAAAGCTCTTTTAGAGTGTTTATAAATCTCCGTATGATTTTGTGGAGATATTACCATTCTAGGGAATTCTCCTTGAGATGCATGCATTACAAATCTTAAATCTGATTGCTCAGTTCTAGTAGGTAAACCTGTTGCAGGTCCTGGTCTTTGAACATTTGCAATAACTAGTGGAATTTCTGCAACGCCAGTCATACCAAGAGCTTCAACCATTAAAGCGAAACCTCCACCTGAACTTCCTGTCATAGCTCTTACACCACCAGCAGCAGCACCAATAGCTAAGTTTATTGCAGCTATTTCATCTTCCGCTTGTTCTACAACAATATTTTCTCTTTCTCTTACTTTAGTAAAATATCCAAGAAGAGTTGTTGCAGGTGACATAGGGTATGCTGAGTAATATTTCATATTACCAGCTAAAGCCCCTATACTCATAGCTTCAGCTCCAGTTATTAATGCATAATCTGATAAGTCATTAGCCTTATCAATTTGAGTTCTAGCCTCAACACTTTCATAACCTAGAGTAATTGCATTTAAGTTTGCATCTAATATTTTTTCAGGGAAATATCCTCTAAATACATCTTTAGCCTCTTCTAAGTCAAGACCGTATAAAGAAAGCAAAGCCCCAATAATAACACTTCCCCCAGCTTTTGCATTTCCTGCTTCTTTTGCTAAATTTTTAAAATCTAATTTTATAACTCTTGGATGATCAATATTTAAGCTAGGTTCACAAAGAATAAATCCATCTTCTTTTAAGTCATCTTTGTGTAGTAAAAATGTTTCTTCGTTTATAGCTATCAATCCATCTATATCTGTAGTGTGATTATAAATTGGCTCATTTGAAAATCTAATTCTATTAAAATTATGACCTCCCCTAACTCTAGACATAAAGTCCCTCATTGAAAAAACATAATAACCCATTGTTTTTAATGTTTTTTCTAAAACTGCAGCAGTGGTTTCTATACCATCCCCCGCAGCACCTCCAATTAAAATGTTATACATCTTAACACCTCACTTTTATAAGATTAATTTAAGCCGTCTATATACATATACCCTAGTATTTAGAAAATAAAGGAAAAGTTTAAAAAAAATAGAAAACATTTGGAAAATGAATTTAAATAAGAATATTTTTAATTTTATAAAAATTTTAAAAAATAAAAAAATCCTTGTAAATATGGTAATATTAGTTTAATACTAATAACAATTATAAATAATTAAGGATGTGAGATTTTGCAGATTGATTTAGTGCTAATATTACTAGTGATATTTTCATTATTATGGATAACATTTCATTTAATAGATAGAAGAAGAGTAATAAATGGTTTTTTCTTTTTTATATCTATTGCTTGTATGCTTATGACAATATTATATTTAGGTATTACATATAATTTAAACATTTTAAATGTTATAGCAGGTATATTTTTTCTTCTTATTATTCTTTTTGTACCAATTATTTTTATTTATTTAACTATAAAACTATTTACATCAGGTTATGAGTTAATGAAAAAAGAAGGAATTAGTCTATCTCATAGTTTAAGTTTTTTATTGGGATTTGGGATACTAGCTTCCGTATTCTTAGCACCATTTATTTGGAATAAAATTAATTCTAGAATTTTAAAAATAGTATTTAATTACTTTTTATCAATATTTACATATTTTGTAGTAGGTTTTATTATTTATTATTTTGCAAGTATAGTTTATAAGTTTTATTTTAATAGAAAAAATAAAGACTATATTATAGTACTTGGAAGTGGATTGAATAAAGATAAGGTAACACCACTTTTAAAGGGAAGAATAGATAAAGCTATAGATTTTTATAATAAACAAATATTAAAAACAGAAAAAATACCTATAATAGTTATGTCAGGTGGACAGGGACCAGATGAATTAGTGCCAGAGGCTGTTGCTATGAAAGAATATGCTGTATCACAGGGAATAAAAGAGATACATATTCTTTGTGAAGATAAATCAAAGACTACAGAAGAAAATTTATTATTTTCAAAAGAGATTATAGAGAAAGATTCTAAAGAAGATATAGACAATTTAAATATACTATTTGTAACTACTAATTATCATGTGTTTAGAGCAGCTTTATTAACTAAAAGACTAGGATTAAATTTTAGTGGAATTGGTTCTAGTGTAAAGATATACTTTTATATAAGTGCTGTTATTAGAGAGTATATAGCAGTTTTAGTTATGAATAAAAAATTTAATACATTTATGCTTATAGTTTTATTTATTAATGCTTTAATAACAGATTATTTAGGACATATTTAATATAAGGAGGTAATATATGCATCTTAAAGGAGATTTAGTTATATTAAGAGATATGATAGTTAGTGATATAGATGATAGAATTTACTGGGAGACAATTGATACAGAATGGCAAAATTGGGACAGTCCATGGGAAAATGGATATGGATTTAATGAAAGAGAATATAGAGAATTAAAATTATACGATATAAAAAATATAGAAAAAGAAAATATAAGATATTCCTTTGAAATATGTATAAACAATGAAGAAGAAACTCATATAGGATGGGTAAGTGCTTATCATATAGATGATAATTATTTATACACAAAAGATATGGGTAAATTTACAATAGGAATAGATATTCCTAATATAAATTATAGAAATAAAGGTTATGGAACAGAGGCTTGGAATTTGTATATAGATTATATACTAGAATCTGGAATTGGAAGTATATATACTCAAACTTGGTCAGGAAATACTCCTGTTATAAAACTTATGGAGAAATTAGGATTTATAGAAGTTGATAGAAAGTACTTTAATAGAGAAGTAAAAAATATGCTTTATGACTCTATTACTTTTAAATTGGATAATATATTATATTCCAAATTAAGAGGTAACTTTAAATAGGAGGTTATTTATTATGAAAAGTATTTATTTAGCAGGCGGATGTTTTTGGGGAGTAGAAGAGTATTTTAATAGGATAGAGGGAATTACAAAAACTAAGGTAGGATATTTAAATAGTAGGGTGGAAAATCCATCTTATGAATTAGTCTGTACAGGTACAACTGATGCTGTAGAAGCTGTGTATTTAGAATATGATGAAGATGTAATTAGTCTTTTTGAGATACTAGAATATTTATTTAAAGTAATAGATCCAACCCTATCAAATAGACAAGGCCCAGATATAGGCAGTCAGTACCAAAGCGGAATATACTTTACTAATAGTGAGGATAAGGAAGTAATAGAAAAATTTATTCAAAATAAGCAAAAGGAATATGATAAAAAAATAGTAACAGAAGTTAAGGAGTTAGAAAATTTTTATTTAGCAGAAGAATATCATCAAAGATATTTAAAGAAAAATCCAGGTGGTTATTGTCATATTAATTTAGATAGTTAGGAGAATAAGATGGAATATATAATACTAATTTTAGGACTAGTTTTGTTATTTTTACCAGATATTATATTTAAGATTGTTGGAGTTTTTAGAAAAGATTATGAAGTATCTCAAATTAACTTATTAATGATAAGACTTATAGGTTTTGTATTTGTTTTGATAATTTTGGGTTTATATTTATATAAGTCTATTTTCTAGGGGGAAAAGTATTGAGAGTTGGATATGCATGTTTAAATATAGGGATAATTAATAGTAGTTATAAGACTTTTAGGAAAAATAACTATAGTGATGATGTTTTTTTAAAAACAGTTGATAATAATTTAAAAGTACTTGAAGATACAATAGACTATAATATAAAAGAAGGTATAAAGGTATTTAGAATATCTTCAGATCTTATCCCTTTTGGTTTAACTTTAGGGAAAGATACTAATTGGGAATTAGTATTTAAAGATAGGATAGAAAGAATTACAGAAAAGATTGAAAAGGAAAATATAAGACTTTCAATGCATCCAGGACAATATACAGTGCTTAATTCTAAAGATGAGGATATTGTTAATAAAAGCATAGAAGATTTAATGTATCACTTGTATATATTAGAGATGTTTAAAACAAATAGAAGTTCTAAAATAGTTGTGCACATAGGTGGAGTATATGGGGATAAGACTAAGAGTAAATTACGATTTATCCACAACTATAATAAATTAGATGAAAAATTAAAAGAAAGACTAGTTATAGAAAATGATGATAGGTCATATAACATTGAAGATGTTTTAGAAATAGGGAATACTGCAAAAATTCCTGTTGTATTTGATAATCTTCATAATAGTGTAAATAAAAGTAATTTAGACTTATCTGAAAGAGAATTAATAGACCTTTGTAAGAAGACTTGGAGTAAGGATGATTTACCTCAAAAAATACATTACTCTCAAAATGATATAGAAAAATCACCACAGGCACACTCTAAAACTATAGATATTAAAATATTTAATAATTTTTTACTAACTAATAATTTATATGGCGAGGATATAGATATTATGTTAGAAGTAAAAGATAAAAATTTATCTTGTGTAAAGGCTCAAAACCTTATACGAAAAGATAAAAATATAAAACATCTTGAAAGAGAATGGAGTAAATATAAATATTTAGTACTAGAACATAGTCATGAAGACTATTTACAAATTAGAAGTCTTTTAAAAGATAAAGATGAATATAAAATATTTGAGTTTTATGAGATAATTGATAAATCTTTAGAAAAAGAAGTAACTATAGGATCATTTACAAACGCATTAGATCACGTATGGGGTTACTTTAAAGATATAGTAACAGAAGAAGAATCAAAAAAATATCAGATGTATAAAAAAAATGTTCTAAAAGGTAGTTATAAAATAAAAACTATAAAAAAATATATTCTAGAACTTGCTATAAAATATAATGTTTATTATATACTAGATTCCCTATATTTATTTATTGATTAAAAAGGTGGCAATTAAAATGAAAGAGAAGTTAAAAAAAGTAATTAAAATGATCCCAGCATTATTAATAGGCTTTATATTAGGATATATTTCAGTAGAATATTTAAATGATATAATAAGAGATTTTTCAAATCCAATTTTAGGTTTTATATTTATTTTTATAATGATATTTATATCTTTTTATTTAAATATCATTATTCATGAATCAGGTCATTTAGTATTTGGTTTATTATCAGGATATAGTTTTGTATCTTTTAGGATATTAAGTCTTATATTAGTTAAGATTAAGGGGAAGTTTTATTTAAAAAAATATCATATACCAGGAACAGGTGGACAGTGCTTACTTTTACCACCAGAAGTAGATAAGAATTATAACTATCCAGTTACGCTTTATAATTTGGGTGGAGGAATTTTTAATATAATATTTTCTATAATATTTTTCTTAAGCTTTAATATAGTGGATAGTAATTTATTAAAATTATTTTTACTTATATCAGGAATAATGGGTATATTATCAGCTATTATAAATTTAATACCATTAAAAGCTAAAGGTTTATTTAATGACGGTAGTAATTTAATTTTAATCAAAAAGGATTATCATGCAAGAAGAGCATTTTTCCTACAACTTAAAATAAATTATTTACTTACAAATGGAATTAGATTTAAAGAGATGGATGAAGAATATTTTGAGGTAGATAAAGAAGCAGATTATAATAATTATATAATTAATTCAATAATTATTTCAAAAGCAAATTACTATTTAGATAAATTAGAATTAGATAGTGCAAAGGAATATATTTTAAAACTTTTAAATTCGGATATGAAACTATTAGATATACATGTTTTAGAATTAAAGTGTGAATTATTATTTCTAGAAATAATAAATAATAATAAAAGTAAGGTAGAGAGTATATATAATAAAAACTTAAAAAAATATATAGATTTTAGTAAAAAATATACTCCAGGTAGAAGAAGGCTACTATATGCTTATGAGTTAATAATAAATGAAGATATAGATAAAGCTAATGAGGAATTAAAGAAATTTAATAAGTTAAAAAAATCATATCCTTATTTAGCAGATATTTATACAGAAGAAGATTTAATTAATTTAGTAGATAATAAATATAAAGAAATAAAAACTGTTTAACTTAAAATAAAAGTTAAACAGTTTTTTATTAACTATTCCAGATTTCATCAGCCTTAACAGCCCATGCATCTGCAGCATTATGACATTTTTCACATAACTGATTAACATCTTCAGGACTTTCCATATCAGTGGAGAAAGCATTTGAAGAATTAACCATATCAGCTAATCTGTCCTTATTATCAAGTAATGGACAAGGTCTTAGATGATTTTCATTAAATGGTTGATTTTTTTTGTACTGCATAAATAATGGAGATTTATAAGCTTCTAATAAAGTTTTATCTTTTATATTTGAATCTGAATAATGAATAAATGCACAAGGTTCTATATCTCCATTTGCGTTAATATGTAGGTAATTTCTACCACCAGCAATACAGCCATTTACATATTCACCATCATTCCAAAAGTCCATTGTAAATATAGGTTTTGTTTTTCTAAAAGATCTAATTTGTTTATACATATAAGCTCTTTGTTCAGGTGTTACCATAAGAGACTCAACAGCATTAACACCAATAGGCATGTATGTGAAGAACCATGCAAACTTAGCACCAAGCTCTATCATTTCATCAATATATTCTTCACTACCGATTACATCAGTATTTTGGCTTGTATAACAACAAGAAATACCAAATGGAAGTTTCTTATCTCTTAATATTTTCATAGCTTTTAGTACTTTTTGATAAGTACCATTCCCTCTTCTTTGATCTGTTGCTTCCTCAAATCCTTCAACACTTATAGCAGGTGCGAAATTTCCAACTTCTAACATTTGATCTGCAAATTCTTCATCTATCAAAGTAGCGTTAGTAAAAGCTAAAAATGCACAGTCATTATGTTTTTTACATAGTTTAATAATATCATCTTTTCTAACTAGTGGTTCCCCACCAGAGTAGATATACATATAAGTACCAAGTTCTTTTCCCTGTGTAATAATATTATCCAAAGTTTCGTAATCCATAGATAACTTATTACCATAATCTGCTGCCCAACATCCAATACAGTTTAAATTACAAGCAGATGTTGGATCCATTAAAATAGCCCATGGAATATTACAATCATTTTCAATTCTAGCTTTTTTTGCACGGGCACCACCTATAACATTGGAATTAATAATAAAGTTTTCAAACATCTTAGTTCTTACGAAGGGATCTATATCTGTATATAAGCTATCTGCAAGTTTATACCAGTTACTATCCTTATCACTTAGAGCTTTTTCCACTAATTTGGTTTGAGATGCTATTACTTTTTCTTTATCAAACTTTTTAATTAAATTAATAATTTTTGGTATGTTTTCATCTGGATTTGAATCTAGATATGAAATCATTTTTTTAAGTCCAAAAGCTTGAAATTGTTCTTTTAGAGTTAAATTTGACATAATAAAGCCTCCTTAAACTAATATCTATTTATTACTTCCATAAAAAAATAGTGCGACTGTCTTTGGACCAGAATGAGATCCAATTATAGGTCCAATATGATTTATAATAACTTCTTTAGGATTAAAAGAATCATAAATCAAATCTTTTACATACTCGGCATCATCACTACAGCCAGCATGACCTATAAAAATTACTTGTTCATTAGGACTAATACTTAAATCTTCCATATTAGAAACCAATTGCTTTAAAGATCTTTTCCTTCCATGAACCTTACATAAAGGTACTAAAGAGCCTTCATCATCAACGTGAAGAACAGGTTTTATATTAAGAGTAGTTCCAACAGAAGCTGAAAGTTTACTAATTCTACCACCCTTATATAAATGTTCCAAATCATCTACTGTAAAATAATGACAGATATTATCTCTATTTCTTAAAATCCATTCATATACTTCATCTAAAGAATATCCAGCTTTTTTCTTTTCATTTGCCAAATATACTAAAAGACCTTCTCCAATAGATGCAGCTTTAGAATCTATAGATTTTATTATTCTATCTGGGTATTTTTCAGATAATTTACTAGCTGCAAGTAGAGATGATTCATAAGTACCACTTAAACTGGAAGAAAAAGCGATATATAAAATATCAAATCCTTCTTTTAAATATTCTTCAAAATAATCCACATATTTAATAAAGTTAATCTGAGTAGTGCTTACATTGTTATTAATTTTCAAATTCTTATAAAATTCATCACAGTTAAAATCCTCATATGGACTATAAGTATAGTTTTTATCACCAACATTATATTCCATAGGTAAAACTATTATATTTTCTTTTTTAACGATATCTAGCGGTAAATCACAAGTACTATCAGTTAATATTAAATATTTACTCAAAAAAATCACCAACCTTTTTATTTAAGTAATAAATCCTTATATTAAATTATATAGTTAGAGATAATATTTTCATTAGACAAAAAAGTTACCTGTCCTATTTTTGGACAGATTTATAAATATGTCTATACAATTTTAATTTAAATATACTAAGATATACTTAAAAGTAAATATTACAAAGGATGATTTCATGAAATATGATATAAATGGTGTATTTATAAAGCTTGCTATAAATAAAGGAATAAAAGATATTAAAGTAAATTCTAAAAGAGGAATTCGTAATCTAGTAGATTTAGGAAGATATTTCTCTAATAGTTCTATCAAAGAAAAAGTATTTAAGATAATATCAGATGTATTACAAGATGAAGATAGTATGTATTATGAAATAGTAGAAAAGATTGTTTACAGAGTAGATGAAGAGACTTTAAAAAAAGTATCATATAATTTAGGTTACAATAGTATATCAAGAGGATCTATTAGACTTAAAGATGAAAAGTTTATTAAAACCATAGATTTGTCTAGAGATATAAACTTATTAGAAAGTAAAGCTTTAGGAGTATATGCATATATTATAGAGGTTGATAAGAAGACAGATTTACATAATTTATATAAAATAATAAAAGAAAATCAAGACCTTGTATTTTTAATTAAGATAAATGAATATGTAAATTTAGATTATAGTAAATTAACTACGTGCAAAAATTTTTTAATATCAATAAATTATTTAGATGGACTTAAATTAAGTGAATTTGAAGATACACTAAAAGAAATAAGAAAAAATAAATTTCTATATGCAATTCATTATTATATAAAGGATGAAGAGTATATTTTAAATGGTAAGTTTTTAAAGGAAATAGAGAAAATGGACATAAATATAGCCTTTTTAATTAATACTAATAAAAATAAATCAATAACAGATTATGTAATAAACTCTAGATGGCATCAAAAATCAAATGTGTTTTTAGTAGATTTATATGAAGATATAGATTTTATAAATGCATTAATTAAATCAAATCAAAGAAGTTAGATCTCATCAACTACATGTAGAGCAAGTCCAGTTATAGCTTCTTTCATAAGCCTAATAAATTCATTAGGCTTTATTTTATCATCTTCTATAAGCCATTTAGTAATTGCAAGTCTAGTAGCATCTGCAAAGTATGTAACGAAGAAATCATTATTATCAGCATATTTTAATACATCTTGATAATGGGCATATATTATAGCTTCAGTAACTTCTGTGAAGTATTCTGAAAATGAATTTTGTCCTGAAACATTTAAAGCATTTATATAAAATAATTTATTTTCATAAAGATATATACATATCTTTTCAAGTAAATCCCAACTATCATAATGGATATCTTTATTAATTTCTGAAACAAATTCAGTATAAAAAATCCAGTTAACAAGCTCATACTTATCTTTAAAGTGGTAATAGAAACTTTTCCTGTTAAGACCACATTTATCAGTAATATCTTTAATATTAATTTTTTCCATTGGAGTTTTAAGCATTAATTCTTTCATAGATTGAGCTAAAGCATTTTTAGTTATATATGAATTAGACATATTATCTCTCCTTAAATTGGATATATAGATATATATAACAATTATATCATGAAATGGGTATATAGATAAATAGAAGAGATAAAGTATTTAAATTTTATAAGAAATTAACTATAAATTAGGAGGGATTTATATGGGGGGAAATTATAAAAGACCAAAAGATGAAGAGGTTTCAAAAATGTTAAATAAGACTCAGTATGAAGTAACACAAAAAAGTGCAACAGAAAGACCATTTACAAGTGAGTATAATGATCATTATGAAGAGGGAATTTATGTTGATGTAGTTTCTAAAGAACCATTATTTGCATCGATTGATAAATATGATGCAGGATGTGGTTGGCCAAGTTTTACAAAACCCATTGATAAAGAATATATTCAAAACCATGAAGATAATAGTCATGGTATGAAAAGAATAGAAGTAAAAAGCACATATGCAAATAGTCATTTAGGACATGTATTTAATGATGGACCTCATGATAAGGGTGGATTGAGATATTGTATAAACGGTGCAGCATTAGAATTTATACCTAAAAGTGAAATGAAAGAAAAAGGATATGAAGAATATTTAATATTATTTAAGGAGTAGTGATTATATGTGGACAAGAAGAGAAGTAAAAGAAAATGCAAAAAACTTTTTAAGAAAATACTATTTTAAAGCATTTGTAGTTAGTTTAATTTTAATACTAGTAACATCAAGTAATACAGGATCAAACCCACCACAAGATACTGGAGAATACAATTATGAATCAGGAATCGAACAAATACCAGGGGTTTTAAGGGATTTTGATCAAGAAGTAAATGATAGTTTTACATTTAAAGGTATGCTTAGAAATATAATAACCCTACCATTTACAATATTTGCAGTGGGATTATCACTATTCTCAGCTGTTATAATTTCAGTTATAATAAGTGTCATTAGATATTTGATAGAAGTAGGTGCAGCTAGATTTTTCTTAAAAGGTTATAAAGAAGAACCAGAAATAGTAGATATATTTTCCACATTTAAACCCAAAGAATGGCTAAATATATCAGTTACACAATTTGTAGTTAGTATATTAGTATTTCTATGGTCACTTCTTCTTGTAATACCAGGTATTATAAAATCAATAGAGTATTCATTTGTTCCATATATTCTAGCAGAAGAACCAAACATAAGTACAAAAGAAGCTTTAAGAATAAGTAAACAAATAACTTATGGGAACAAATGGGATATTTTTGTTTTAAGACTATCATTTTTAGGATGGGATTTTTTAGGTGCAATGTTATTTGGTATAGGTGGTATATTTGTAAGACCTTACAAGGAAGCCACATATGCAAGTTTATACTATAAGTTATCAGATAGGGATCCTTTAGAAGAAATTTATTATTAAGGAGATATATATGAAAAAGAAAATAATGATAGTAGCACTATTTATTATTTTATTAATTTTAGTTAAATTATCACTTATAAAATTAGAAAGAAAAGAAATAGACGACTATTTAAAAATAGTAAAAAATTATGATTTTGATAGAGTAGAAGTTAATCTAGCTGAATCTAACCCAGAATATCCAATAGAAGTTAAAGAATTTAAAAAAGAAGAAGATATAAAAGAATTTAAAGATACTTTGAAAAATATGGTTATAAAAGAAAGAGTATCAGAAGAAGATGAGTATATTGCAGATACAAGTGATTATTTTTTTTATAATAAAGATGATTTTATAAGGTTAAGATTTAATGGAAATGATACAAGCCGAATATTTATAAAAAATAAACTTTATTATGTAGAATATAAGGATAATAGTTTATATGATCTATATAAAAACTTAAAGTAAGGATATATGATTAAATTAAAATGTTAAAAATATATGTATATGATAAAATAAATATAAATTACTTTAAGGGGGAATGAAGTTGCTAGATAAGTTATTAAAAAGAAGAACGATTAGAAGATATAAAGATAAAAAAATTTCAGATGAAAAAATAGAACACATTTTAAAAGGAGCTTTGACAGCTCCATCAGGATGCAATCTAAAGCCTATTGAAATAGTAGTAGTAGAAGATCAGAAAACTTTAGAAAGACTAGCAGATTCAAGGGGCAAATCTTCTAGATGGATAAAAGATGCTCCACTTGGATTTGTACTTGTATGTAAAGAAGATGTATCCACTACATGGGTATCTGATGCATCAATAGTAGCTATATTAATTCAAATGTTAGGTGAAGATTTAAATTTAGGATCATGTTGGTTGCATGCAGAAAATAAGATAGCAGATGATGGTAGCAATGTAGAGGATAATATAAAACAAATACTAGACCTACCTAATAACTACAGAGTTCATAGTATGATTAGTATGGGTTATAAAGATGAAACAAAAGAAAATCATAATGTAGATAACTTGGAATATGAAAGAATACATTATAATAAATTTAATAAAAAGAATTAAAAGTAAAACCTGTAAATATTTACAGGTTTTTTTATTGACAAATTTAAATAAAAGGATATATAATGTATATAAAGGATATATACATTATATATAATGAAGGTGATAAATTTGAATATATTAATAAGTAATATGGATAATAGACCTATTTATGAACAAATCTATTCTCAGATTAAAGATTTAATACTACAAGGGAAACTTGAAGAAGGCGATGCTCTTCCCTCAATGAGAATATTAGCAAAAGAACTAAGAATAAGTGTTATAACAACGAAAAGAGCATATGAAGAATTAGAAAAAGAGGGTTTTGTAGAATCATTTACAGGAAAAGGTACCTTTGTAGCCAGAAAGAATATAGAACTTATAAAAGAGGAAAATTTAAAGAAGATGGAAGAGAATATATTAACTTCTGTTGAATTAGCTAAAATTAGTGATATTAGTCTGGAAGAATTGCAAAGTATTGTAAAAACTATTTATGAGGGTGATTAAAATGACAAATGTATTAGAAATTAGTAATCTATCAAAACATTATGATAGCTTTAGTTTAAAAAATGTTAATATGGTTATTCCAAAAGGAAGTATTATGGGGCTTGTAGGTGAGAATGGTGCTGGTAAAACTACTACAATTAAATCTATTTTAAATATAATAAATAAAGATA
This sequence comes from uncultured Tissierellaceae bacterium, assembly GCA_964415085.1. GTDB lineage: Bacteria > Bacillota > Clostridia > Tissierellales > Tissierellaceae > CAYPYI01. The sequence goes on along the minus strand of CAYPYI010000017.1, from coordinate 1,151 downwards.
GTGGAAGTATAGAAATTTTAGGACTAGATAGTATAGAAAATGAACTAGATATTAAACAGAGAATAGGCGTAGTATTAGATGAATCTTATTTTCATGATAATCTAAATTCAAAAGATATAAATAAGATTATGAAAAATATATATAAAAATTGGGATGATAATTTATTTTTTTCATATTTAGATAAGTTAAACTTACCAAAAGAAAAAATTGTAAAAGAGTATTCAAAAGGAATGAAGATGAAACTATCAATAGCGGCAGCTTTATCACACAAACCAGAGTTTTTAATATTAGATGAGCCAACAAGTGGACTAGATCCAGTATCAAGAAATGAACTTTTAGATATATTTCTAGAATTTATTCAAGATGAAAACAGATCTATACTATTTTCAACCCATATTACTAGTGATTTAGATAGAGTAGCTGATTATATAACTTTTATTCATAAGGGAGAAGTTGTCTTTTCATTAGATAAATTTGATGTTATAGATAAACATAAAAGAATAAAATGTAGCCTAGAAGATTTTGAAAAGATTCCAAAGGAAAATATAATTAATTTTAGAAAAACTGGTTTTGGTTATGAAGTTTTACTAAATGGGGAGATTGATTTTGATAAATTAGATATTAATCATGTTATAGACCAGGTGAATTTGGAAGAAATAATGTTATTTTATATAAGAGGTGATAAAGATGAAAGGACTTTTAATTAAGGATTTTTTAAATTTAAAACAACAGCTGAAAACATTATTAGTTATACTAATATTTTTTACATTTATTTCAATACAATCAAGTAATCCTATTTATTTAGTAACAATGGCGAGTATTCTTGTAAGCATGATGAGCATAACATCTATGGCATATGATGACTTAGCAAAGTGGGATGTGTATGTACAGACTATGCCAATTAAAAAGGAAGATATAGTTAAAAGTAAATTTATACTCTTATTAATATTAACAACAATTCCTTTAATGATATCAGGACCAATATCCTATTTTTTTATTTTACCAAAAACAGATATGCCAGTTAAAGAGTTTTTAATAGCAGCATTAACAATATATTTACTAATAAATATATTCTCATCTATTTTAATTACTTTTGTATATAAATATGGAATAGAAAAAAGTAGAATTATATCAATATTATTATTCGCTAT
>CAYPYI010000016.1:0-23853 GCA_964415085.1 uncultured Tissierellaceae bacterium | reverse complement strand
ATATATTATATTTCTCTGCAACATTACTAGCAGGTTCTGTTCCACCAAATATCCATTCTAGACTTTGTAAATACTCATCATTATCTATTTTTTCTTTTAATTCTTTTAAAATCTTATTAAGTGGTTCTGGTGTTAATCTATATGATAAAGCAACCTTTTGTGGTTTCTCTTTATAAATATTCTTAATAAACTGATCTAAATCCATGCTTATTCCAAGAAATTTTGTTTCGTATCCTTCTTCTTCTGCTAAATTGAAAAAGTTCATCATACCTGCAACATGAACACAACTTCCTAGAGTTGTACCTATAATTTTTTCCATTAAATTACCTCCTTAATTCTTTTTTTAGAAAGTCTTCCTTTTTTAGCTAGTAAATGCATATCATCTATAGTTAAACCTTCTAATCCTAAATTTATTGCTGTTCTTCCCTTGTCCCTAAAGTCTTCTTGTAACATAATTTCTCCAATATCTATAATAGATGTTATTGCTGGAGTTTCTATTCCTAGCAATTTGCCTATAGACTCCATCGGAACTAGACTATAAGGAATATCTTCATATAGATACCTTGTTTTTATATTATCTGGCGATCTTAAATCTTCATAAGCTGGATTGTTTTGTACAGCTTCGTAAATATTTTCTCCCTTTGCTCCATAACTTTCTTCCAACCATTCAACAGCTGACTTTACATTTATTCCTAAAAGTCTTCCAATTAACATTCTTTCTCTATCCATTTTTTCTAAGAAGTTACCAACTGCCGGAGTTATTCCCTCTTTATAATAATCAAAACAAACACCACGCTCTATTTGACCACTATTTAAAATAGTAGGTCCTGGGTGAAAAATTGCTCCGAAATTATTTATACTTGTTTCTAACACGTCAGTTGCTTTTGTAAATTGTGGATAAACTGGGTTTAAAAGTTTTATTACTTCATCTGTTTTTGTTGCTGGAATCATTGCGAGAGATACTTCTTTTTTCGATTTATAGATATGAACAGTATTATGAGTTATAGCTCTTGTAGCATAGATAAAGGTTTGAGCTTCCCCTACTATGATATTATTTTTCTTTCTTTCTTGTAGCAGTGTTTCATACACTTCTAATGCTCCACCTGTTCTTCCAGGATTAAGAATTATTATTTGGTTATCCTTTAAGTATGGAGCCATTTCTTTAGCTATATAACTGTGCCCCACAGCTGGGACTGTTACCATTATTATATCTACATCCTCTATGGCTTTATCTATTTCATCTGTCACCAGAGATAATTTTCCGTAACCTGTATGTTCTCCTTCTAAGTAAATTATTGGATTGTCTATGAGTTTTTCGATTCTATCTTTACTTCTATTGTAAAGATTTACCTCATAGCCTTGCTTAGCAATATAACCCGCCATTGCAAGTCCTCCATTTCCTGCTCCTATTATGCAGTATTTTAAAGTATTTTTCATGCGTATCATCCTCTCTATATATAACTTATTAATATTCTGCCTTTCTTACATTATGTTAACCTATATTTAGGGCATAAAAAATACTATGGAGTCCATAGTATATAAAAACTCCCTTTATAGGCCTACGAGGTTAGCTGTCGGATTAGGATAAAGGGTTTATCCTTCCCATTGTATAGGGATTCACCCCGAGTAATTGGTTCCCCCGCTTCTTTTTTAAGAATTCGCCTTACTATTTAATTATACTCACACTTATAAAAAAGAGTCTACTTCCTTTAATAAATTATAACATATCTTAGTTATAATGTAAAGTATATTAAACTTTTTATTTAATATAGTAAACAAGCTTTATTTTATATATACAAATAAGCTGTAGCAATCAGCTTATTAAGCATAGATACTTATATTATATATATACCTTAATTATGTATATGTTAAACATTATTAATATTTACAAATTCTAGATTATAATATAATAATACTTTTAAATATAGAAATCTACATTTTTATTTTATATTTTTTAAATAGTTAATTAATTTCTTTTAGGATATAATCTTAGATAGGAGGGATTATATGAATGCTTATTTTTATGAAAAAGAGGAATTTTTTAAAAGCAATGCTACTCTTGATTATTCTTTTAGAGTAGATATGTTAAAAAAACTCAAAGAAACGATAAAGTTATATGAAGATGATATATTTAAAGCATTGACCTTAGACTTAAATAAACCTAGATTTGAATCATATACAAGTGAAATTGGAGTTGTTTATAATGAAATAGATGATGCGCTTAAGAATCTAAAAAAATGGATGAAAGTAAAAAAAGTATCTACCCCTTTATTTATTAAACCTGGTAGTTCCTATATTTATAAAGTTCCTAAGGGCGTAGTTCTTATAATAAGTCCTTGGAATTATCCTTTCCAATTAGTTTTTACTCCATTAATTGGTGCTATTGCAGCTGGAAACTGTGTTATTGTAAAACCTTCTAATAAATCTTCTAATACAGAAAAAATTATAAATATAATTATTAATGAATGTTTTAATAAAAACTATATTACTACAGTAAACGGTCCTGGTTCTAAAGTTGTCAATTCTTTAATTGAAGATTATGATTTTGATCATATTTTTTTTACCGGTAGTGTAAAGGTAGGAAAGATTATAAATTCTTTAGCTTCTGAAAAGCTAACTCCTGTTACCTTAGAGTTGGGTGGAAAATCTCCATGTATAGTATTTGATGATTGTGACATTTCTTCATCAACTAAAAGAATAGTTTGGGGAAAATTTTATAACGCTGGGCAAACTTGTGTAGCGCCTGATTATTTACTTATTCAAAAAGATATAAAAGATGAATTTATTAAAGAACTTATCAATTATATTAATGCTTTTTACAAAGAAAATACTACTGATAATTTAGGAAAAATAATAGATGAAAATAATTTTAATAGACTTTTAGATTTATTAAATGACGGAGAAGTTATTTATGGCGGTGATTATAATAAAGATTTACAAATGATTTTTCCAACTTTAATTTCACCAAAGTCTTTTGATACAAAACTTATGAAAGAAGAAATATTTGGTCCTATTTTCCCTATTATAGAGTTTGAAAATTATGAAGATTTGAAAAATATAATAAATAAAAATCCAAATCCTTTAGCATTATATACTTTCACTTCAAATAGTGTAAATTACGAAAGAATAATTAGAGAAATTCCATTTGGAGGAGGATGTATAAATAATACTCTAAATCACTTTGTAAACACTAATCTACCTTTTGGTGGTGTAAGACAAAGTGGATTAGGAAGATATCATTCTAAAGAAAGCTTTAATACATTTAGTAATGAAAAGAGTATTTATAAGGCAGGATGGTTTGAATTTAATCTAAAATTTCCACCATATAAAGAAAAAACTTTAGATTTAGTTAAAAAAATCATGAAGTAATTTATGTAAACTTTGTTTTAGTAAAGTATTTTAAAGGTATATATATAGTAAGGACATATTACTTTTAATTTATAAAGGTGGGATTATATGAAATATGAAATAGTAAACGAGTTTCCACATGAAATTATTTATGACAGGACTAAACCTTGTATAAGTATTTATTTACCAACTACAAGAGTTCGTCCTAATACTAAGGATTATATTGTATTTAAAAATCTAGTTCAATCTGTTGAGAACTCATTAAAGTTAGAGTATTCTCAAAAGGAAATTGATAATTTTATTAAGCCACTTATTGATATAGGAAATGACAGATTATTTTGGAATAAAACCAAAGATGGTTTGGTTATGCTACTTAACCCTAATAATTTTGTAATCTATAACTTAAATAGGCCGATTGAGGAATTAGCTATTGTATCTGATAGTTTCCATATAAAGCCATTAATCAGAGTTTATCAATCAGCTGATAGTTATTATGTTTTAGGAGTTAATAGGAAAACATTTAAACTTTTCTATGGAAATAGATATGGTCTAGAAGAGATAAGCTTTGATGAAGATGTTCCTGTTAGCATAGAGGATGTACTTGGAGAGGAATTAACCGAACCTCATCTATCATATGGATCTTATGGTGGTGCTAGTGTAAATGCTATGTATCATGGACATGGTGGTAGAAAAGTTGAAGTTGATAAAGATACACAAAGATATTTTCAATATGTTGACAAATTTATAATAGACAACTTTTCAAATCCTAGTAAGGCACCTTTAGTTTTAGTGGCACTTGATGAGCATCAAGGACTTTTTAGAAAGCTTAGTAAAAATAATTATCTAATTGATGAAGGTGTGCATGTTGACTTTGAAACCTTAGATAATAAAGAAATCAAAAAAAGATCTTGGGATATTATAGAAAAACAGTATTTACAAAGAACAAAAGATTTAATAGATAGATACAATGTTAATTTAAATAATAAACTAGCGACAGATAATGTTAATATGGCAGCTAAACGTGCTGTTGAAGGAGCTGTTGAAACATTACTAGTAGAATCAGATAAATTAATACCAGGTAAAGTAGACTTAAAATCTGGAGAACTTATAGTAGAAAATCTTGAAAATCCAAATACGGATGACATTCTAGATGATTTAGTTGAAATAGTTCTTCATTTAAAAGGTGAGGTTGTAATGCTTCCTAAAGAAAGGATGCCTACAAATACTGGTATTGCAGCTATACTAAGATATTAAAAAAAGCAGTTAGAAATTTTTTCTAACTGCTTTTTACTTTAATTAAATATAAGTTCTTTTTTATATGATTTTTCTTTTTGTTTTTCTTTCTTTACCTTTTCCATTTTAACATCTAACTCTTTAAATTCTCTTTTAACTAATATACTACTTACAGTAGCAGCTAATATATCAGATATAGGATAAGCTAACCAAGCACCCATAGCTCCTAAATTAAACACTTTCATTAGTATTACTGCAACTGGTATCATTACAATTATCTGTCTAAATATTGATACCATAACAGAAGCTCTTGCTTTTCCTAATGCTTGATAATAAAATATTGAAACATAATATACGCTTATAAGTGGGAATAATGAAACCATTATTCTAAAAGCTTGAACCGATTTATCTAATATATTCTGATCTTCAACAAAAAGTGATATTAACTGTGGTGCAAAAAATAATGTAAATGCCCACAATGCACCTGTTGCTAAGAATGCATAGAATATTGTTTTTTTCATAATTTCTTTTACTCTTTCATAATTTCTCGCCCCAACATTATAAGCTACTATAGGTTGCATTGCAGATGAAATACCAAACATTGTAACAAATAGGAACATATATACTTTAGTAATTACTCCTAATACAACTATACCTTCATCTCCTACGGCTCTTAATAACAAATTATTCAAAGTAGCCATTACAATTCCATCTTCAGCTTCTACAATAAATGCAGATACCCCTACTAATAATATTGGTACTATAACTGATTTTTTTAAACTAAATCCTGATTTTAAACCAAAATCTTTCTTTATTCTTACATATCTATAATAAGCATAACTAAATCCTACCATTTGTGATACTGCTGTGGCTATAGCAGCACCTCTTACTCCCATAGAAAATTTAATAACTAAAATATAATCAATTATTATATTTGTTATTGCACCAATACTATTACTTATTATTGCAACTTTATTATTGCCTAGTGCTAAAATTATATTGGAAATAAAAATTGTTAAACTTAAAAATAAACTACCAAAAATAATTACACTTAAATATTCATTTGCATATGGTAATATTTTATCACTTGCTCCTAAGAAAACTAAAATTTGTTTTCTGAATGTATAAACTAAAGTAGTTAGTGTAATCATAACAACTATAGCTAAACTAAATCCATTATTTACTATATCTTTTGCCTTTTCTTTATCATTGCTTCCATTTGCTCTTGAAAATGCTGTTGAAGTACCTAAAGCAATCATCATACTTAATGCTATTATAATTCTTTGTATTGGAAATACTAAAGCTAATGCAGCTATTCCATTTGCTCCAACTTCATTACCAACAAACATCGTATCAACCATACTATATAATTCCGATATTAACATTGATAGTATAATTGGTATTGAGAATTTAAAAAGCAACTTACCTATTTTCTCTTCTCCAAACATTTTACTTGTATCATTCGACATTATTATTCCTCCATTTTCTCTATATATAATAATATCACTTAAATACAAGCTTTTCATTGACTCTCTTATCTACTTATTAGGATTATATTATCTTTACTCTTTTTTCATATATTTAAAAATCTTAATATAGTACTCTTAAAAGGATAAAAAAACACATAAGATCATATTTTAGATCTTATGTGTTAATATTAATTTTAATCTTCTAACTTATAGAACTTATAAAGAACTGCACTACATGGTTTTAATTTTTCAAAAATATTTATAACCATTGCCTCTTTTTTATAATAATAATAAATTTTAGGATGTACATATCTTTTAAGAAGCTCTTTATTCCATACATCTAATCTTTCAGGGGATCCTAATGCCTCCCATTTATCATAAGGTGAACCATTATTTCTATTTAAAGTATATTTTGAAACTTGATATTCACCTTTCATATTATATAAATTAACAGAAACTTTTTTAACCTGCTTATTATTAATTTCTGAATTTTCTTCATTTAAGTTATTATAAACTAATATCTCATATCCACTCTCTGATTTTGTAACTATACATCCTTCTTTGTTGTATATTACATTATCTCCTAAAAGTGATAGAAGCATAAGTGAATAGTAAGATGCCTTATTTAGACCATTGTTTGTAAAAAGACCTTGTCCTCCAAAAAAAGTATCGTTATTTATCGGTGTGTGCTTATTTATTTCATCTTTTAATTCTAATACTACTTGATTACTTTTATTAAGAAAATTATCCATTAAAATAAAAATCATCTCAGCTTTATCATATAAATGATTTATTTTTTCTTTTAAAAAATATGGCTTAGTCTTATTAAAACCAGGGTCTAACCACTCTGATACATCAGTATCATATAGTTCTGAGAATGTTAATATGAAATTCTCAGTTATAAATTCTTCTACGCCTTCCGAATCAATTATAGGTATAAGGTTCAAATTTAAACAGTAGTTTAATACATTTTCAACTTTTGTCCAATTTATAAATTTACCACCTAAATAAATATCCATATCACTTGAAAATAAATTTGTTATTAATGCATATTTAAAGTTAATCTCCTTTTGTACTTCTTCTAAGAGATTGTGATTTTCTTCTTCTAAAATATTAAAAGCTTCTGAAAGATTAATAATTTGAGGCGGTAAATATTCATATAAAATATCATCCTCTAAATTTATATCTATTCTGTACACTCTACTTTCATAGAAAAATCTATCATAATCTTTTAAATACTTACTAACATAGTCTAAAGAATCCTTTATATCTAAATATTCTACACTTTTAAGTTTTTCTAATTCTTCATCACTAACTTTATACTTTTCTCTATAACTTGCCGGATCCATATTATAGTTAAGTTCAAAATACCTATTGAAATATCTTACATGCGAAAATCCTACCTCATTTGATATATCTGAAATAGATCTATCTGTTGATAAAAGTAGTTTTGTTGCAGCCTTTGCTCTTATGTTATTTAAATATTCATTAAACCCTAATCCAAAAGTATCTTTTATTTTATAAGATAAATATTGTGGACTTAAAAATTCTTTATCGGCAATATCTTGCAAACTAACCTTATACATGTAATTTTTATTTAAATATTTAATTATTCTATGGTATCTTTCAAGCTGAACATCATCCTCTTCTAAATTTTCTCCTTCATAGAAAAGATAATGATAGTTATTTAATAAAAAATACATAAGTGAAACCAGTTGTTCTTCTATATGATCATCATAATTGTCTGATTTAGTTATTAACTCAAATAATAAAATCGAAATATATTTTTTAAGTTTAATTTTCTTTTCATTATCGACCCTTTTGCTATTTGGATCTATATCAGTATAGAAAAATGTATATTTTGCATCTACATAATATCTTTCAAAAAACTCTGGTTCAATATCTATTATAAGCACTTTATTATTCTCTGATATAGAATTAAAACTTCTTACCTCATCAACATTAATAATTTCTATATCTCCTGCTACTAAGTTATTAGAATATTCATCTATCGCTAAATCTATTTCCCCCTCAAGTACAAATACTATCTCAATAGCATTTTTCCAATGAAGAGGATATTTTTTTATATTTAATAAGGACATGCTTATTGGCAAATTATCCTTATACTGGACATATTCTCGCCTCATAGTATCTTAACCTCTATTCAATAAATTCATCCCTGTGGTTTAGTCCAAGTAAATTAGTTACTGGAACTGTAAATATAATACCTGTACCTGCATCTTCTAAGTTTCCTGCATCTACCATTGCTCCAACAATAGTTCTCATTTCATCTTTTTCAGATAAAATCAAAATTATTTCTTTTGAAGCTTCTATATTTACATTTAAAAATTTTTTAACTTCTGATTCTCCAGTCCCTCTTCCATAAAAAATAGTTGCACCATTTGCTCCTACTTTTTTGGCAGCTTCTACAATTTTATCAGCCTTTCCCCTTTCTACTATCGTAACTATACAATTTAAATCAAACATTAAACTCCCTCCTAAAATTTAGTCAATATTCCTAATATTAATACTGACACCATTGCACCTACAGATGTTAATCCTATTATACCAAATCCTGAGATTAAAGGGTCAGCAGATTCTATAATACTGGCTAGCCCTACTGCCAATGCCATATTAAGTGGTATATTAACAGGTCCTGTAGTTGCACTTGCTGAGTCCATTGCTATAGATACGTATGGCTCTGGTGCTATAAATGCAAGCCCTATTACTATTATTAATAAAGGAACTATTATTTTTATATATGGTACATTAGCCATAATTTTATATAGTCCTATGGCCATTCCAAGACCAAATCCTGCTGCTACTCCATGTATTAATGTTTTGTGATGAATTGCTCCTACAGATAACTCTTCAACCTCTAAAGCTAATGTTTTAAGTGCTGGCTCTACTAAAGTACCTAAGTATCCTATTACAAAACCAACTAAAACAACAACCCATCTTCTATCAATTACATATAGATTTCTACCTACTGAATCTCCAAGAGGAATAAGACTCATATTTGTTCCTTTTAAAAAAAGGTGTAATCCTATTACCGCAAATACCATACCTAAAATAAATTCTTTTATATTATTAATAGGCTTTTTTAATACTACAACTTGAAAAGTAGATAATATTAAGGTTAGTGGCAATATGCCTTTCATTGTGTCCCATAGTGGTGATAACATTTCTAAAAATCTCAAAAAACCCACTCCTTACATATTATTATAGTTTTACACACACATATAATATTATACTACATTTTTAATATAATTAGCTAAAGATTACATAATATTTATATTTATTTTTTATTAATTAGATTTATGCTAGATTTATAAGATATATAAAGATTTAAAATAGTTAATATTATAAGAATAATATAATAAATTATATTAAATCCATTAACATTAAGATTCTCGCTTACATTAAAAAGTCCATATCCATATCTATACTGAATAAATACAGGAAAAGATATATATAGCAATGTAAATATAACTTTAAGCGGAAGGTGTTCTTTTAAGGTTAAATTTTTATTATATCTTGCTATTGATGTTTGAATGCTAAATGCACTTATACCAAGTGGAATAAAAAATAAAATTATTAAGGATTTTACACTTGCCCCACCTATAATATCGATATTTGATAAAAATTTTAATAGTAATTGAAGAATTAAAAAAACAAAGAATGTTTTTGTATATGATTTAATAATGTATATATATCTTGCCTTTATATATTCTTCTTCACTCACACCTAATGATTTATATAGTCTTAATGCATTAATTTTTATATCTTCTGTTGATAACATATATATTTTTGAAATTGTTATAAACAATAATGGCATAATTATCATAATATTCATTCCTATAATATAACTTAAAGATATTATAGGGATAAGTAAGATCCAAGACATAAATATTATAACGCCTAGATCTCTTGATATTATTTTATCTTTATAATTTAACTTTTCTAATAAGTTTTTCTCCATATTATCACCCTTAATAATCTGTATTTTCACTTTTTCTTATACTTACTTTAAAGCTAATATAAAATAATAATAAAGCAATTAAAATATTTATAAATTTTAATAGATTAGTTGATAGTCCTATATTTAAATATTTTAACAAGTAAATAATATATATAATTACTAGTACTGATAAATATTTCCATTTTTTATCTACATCTTTATATCCCTTATAATCAAAAATATTTGGAATAGAGATTGATATAATTAATATCGTTATATTTATAATATAAACAAATAAATCTACTGATAATTTATTTTTAATATCAACACTTTTATAAAATATTAATAAAAATTCTAAAAATAAAAATCCTAATATATAAATATATCTAGATATAACTATTTCTTTTCTTGTTACTCCTAAAGATATAAATAATCTATTAATATTACTTTCATTTTCTGATTTTTTCAAGTTACTAATCATTATTATAGTAAAGTAATTTATTGAAAATAAAAATATAAATAAAATTCTTGATTCTGTATTTTTATTTAATATTGTACTACTGGAGAAACTATAGAGTACCAAAAAGATAAAAAAATTTATCTTAGTATTTTTTATATTACTTTTTATTAATGTTTTCATATTTCCTCCCTAGTTTATATCTCTATTATCAAATATAAAATAACAAATGAAAAAAGATATACTATAAATTATAAGACTAATTATTAATGTCTTATTTATATTTATAAGTCTATTAGGCATATTTTCATATAGATTTACAATATAATTTATTGAAAAACCCATAATACCACCTACTAAAGCATTTGCAATATTTCCTCGACTTAAAACTATTACAAATAAATAAAATATACCAATAACTATATTATAATATATTGAAATTTTTATAGTCTGTGTAGATATAACTTCTAAATTTTTATCTATAAAAAAGGAAAATAAACTTATTATAAATAAATTAACTATACAAAATATTAAAGTAAATAGTATATATATAATATACTTTGATAATACATAATCTTTTCTAGTTACTGGAAATGATAATATTGATTTTTCCATATTAGAACCTTTATTTTTTTCATAATCTCTTGTTGATACTATAGAAAAAGCTGCTCCCATAAGTGTTAGTTGTATAAATAAAATATTATTAGTAAATTCTTTTATAAAAACTTGTGATAAAACCATAAAAAACATGGCTAGAAAAAGATAGGTTAAATAATATGACTTTTCTCTTAAAACTAGTTTTAAATTAAATTTTATTAAATTTTTCATTTTAATCACGCCCCATATAATACATCAAATCTTCTATAACAGGTGTTTCTATTACATATTCAATATCTTCTAATTTATTTAAGTCTTCACTTTTTATAAGTCCATCAAATCCTAAATTTGTCTTATTAATACCTATTATTATCTTTTCATCAATTTTATCTAAATCAGTTAGACCTGCCTTTATAATCTTATACTTATCCATAATTTCTTCTTTACTTTTTGAAAATAAAACTTGACCATTATCTATATAGGTTATAAAGTCTGCAATTTTATCTAAGTCTGTTGTTATATGTGTTGAAAACAAAACACTAATCTTATCTTTTTCTATTAGTTCTTGTAGAATATCTAGCATTTCTCTTCTTGATATAGGATCTAATCCACTTGTTGGCTCATCCATAATTATTAATTTAGCATTGTGAGATAAAGCTATACTCAATGAAAATTTAACCTTCATACCTTTTGATAATTCAGATATTTTCTTATTTCCATTTATTTCAAATCTTTTAAGGTAATTATTAAACTCATCATCATTCCACTTTGAATAAAATGGTGCTATTAAATTTTTCATTTCATAAACACTAAGTCTTTCATAATAATTAGAGTCTTCATATACAAATCCTATATTATCCTTTATTTCTTTTTCATATTCTATATGATCTTTTTTAAAAATATTAATATTACCTGAATCAAGTTTTACTATATTCATAATCATGTTTATTATACTAGTTTTCCCTGCGCCATTTTTTCCTATAAGTCCCATAATATATCCTTCTTTTAAGGAAAATGATACATCTTTTATGGCAAAATCATCTTGATTATCATATTTTTTATTTATGTTGTTAAGTTCTAATATATTCATTTTAAACCTCCTCATATAATGTATATAGTATTTTTTGTAAGTCTTCATATTCAAGATTTATCATTCGTGCTTCTTTAATTGCATTTTGTAGATTTTCTTCAATCTTTCTAAGTTTTGTCTCTTTTAAATATTCCTCATTCTGCTCTTTTACATAAGATCCCTTTCCAGGAACAGAATATATAAATCCACTGTTTTCAAGCTCATCGTAGGCTCTTTTAGTTGTTATAACCGAAATTTTTAATTCCTTGGCCAAGGCTCTAATAGATGGTAATGCCTCATCTGGTTTAATTGTTTTATCTATTATCTGAGATTTTATTTGATTATATATCTGCTCATATATTGGTTCTTTTGAAGAATTCGATATTAATATTTTCATAATGATCTCCTTCCATCCTTACTGTATATATACTTTATATACAGTATATACTCCTAAGTTATTTATGTCAAACAATTTAATTTAAATAAAAAAATGTACTAAACATTTTATGTTTAGTACATTCTAAATTATTCCAATATTAAAGTAACTCTTTTAATCTTCCTGTAACTTTATAATCTACTTTTCTTAAATCTTCTATATTATCTACTCCAAGTAAAATCATTATAATTTTAACTTTATGAGTTAAGTCCTTTAGATATTCTCTTGCATTATCAATGCCTCCATGAACAAGATAAGATAGTATTTCTCCACTTATACCAACCATATCCGCCCCTAATACAAGTGCTTTTACAACATCTAAACTATTTCTTACTCCCCCACTACCTATTACTACTAAATCATCATATAAATCAGTAGTATTTATAAGAGATAGCGCAGTTGGTATTCCCCAGTCATATAACTCATTTAAATCCAAACTTAAATTTCTTAAGTTTTCAATCTCAATAAAGTTTGTTCCACCATGTCCTGATATATCTACATATCTAATTCCTACATCATAAAGCCTCTTAATTACATCTGTAGATAGACCAAATCCTACTTCTTTTACAACTATTGGAACAGATATATTTTTTACAAGGTTTTCTATATTATCAAGGATACCGGTAAAATCTCTGTCTCCTTCTTCCATCGCTAATTCCTGCGCAACATTTAAATGTATTTGTAAGGCATCAGCATCAATTACTTCTATAGCTTCCTTTGCATCCTCTATACTAGCATGCCCATTCAAATTAGCCATTACTATTCCGCTTTCTCCTACATTTTCTCTAGTAATTTTAAATGACTTTCTACAACTTTCTTCTTCACAAAGTATTATAGTTTCACTACCTACAGCCATAGGTATATTAAATTCTTTTGCTAAGATAGATAAATCTTTATTAATTTCACCAGTAAATTCAGTTCCACCTGTCATTGCATTTATTATTATAGGATAGTCTACTTCTTTGCCTAAAAATTCTACCTTTGTATTTATTTCATCTAATTTTAATTCAGGCAATGCATTATGTTCTAGATAGATATCTTCAAATAACGTTTCACTTTTAAAAGTTGATTTCAAGTAGTTCTCTACATGTTCTTTTTTCCTTTGCCTTCTCATAAATCCCCCACTCCTAATTACTAGTTAATCAAATAGTTAGAAAACATTTCCTCTACTATTTCCTTAGTACTTTCTCTATCATATATCAAATAATCTAAACCATTGATTCTTTTATTATAACCCTGAATAGTTTCCATTCTAACATTCTCCATATTTAGCTTATTAGCTACCCCCATACCTTTTAGTACATAATCTAAAGAAATATTAGTGTCAACATAATCATAATATGTTTTTACCATTGTTGGTAACTTTATGATATTTTTAGGTTGCAATGTTTGCTTTATAAACTCCTCTAAAAAATACTGTTGAGCTTTCACTCTTCCCAAATCTCCATCAGGATAGGACCTAAATCTTAAAAAATCATGAGCTTTTTGTCCATCTAATGTTTGTTCACCTGGATTAAGATTTATATTAAGTGGTGGTTTTGCTGTTGGATCACTATATCTCATTCTTTGCGGAACATTTAATTTTACACCGCCTATAGCGTCAACAATACTTTTGACAGCTTTATAATCTACTTTTACATAGTACTCAAGATCTACTCCTAAAAAATCTCTTACAGTATCTATTGTAAGTGGCATTCCACCATATGCGTGTGCATGATTCAATTTATCTTCCTTACCTCTTACTACAACCCTACTATCTCTTGGAAGTGACAATAAATCTATATCTCCATTCTCAAAGTCAACTTTTACAAGCATCATAGTATCAGTTCTAGTCCCCTTAGAGTTGGCAACATCGTTTGCATCTACACCAACCATAAGAAACATAATTTCATTTTTCCCCTTTACATTAATGCTACCAGCTTCATCTTCTTCTGAATTTTCATCAGATATAGTTGAACCTGCTGAAGCAACATTTTTATCTACAAATTTACTCCATAGAAAAAAATATAGCGACGAAAATAAAAGTATTGATATGAGAAATGTTGCTAAAAATCGCTTTTTCATTTCTACACCTCATATTCTATTAAAGTACTATTATTATAATACTACATAAGGTAATTAAATACAATATTAATTACCTTATGCTTATATCTTCTTTATATTGATTTTTCAATGTTTTACAGATTGTCATTTGCTGTTGATAACATTAATTTTATTCTGTTTAGTTGATTTACACTACTTGCACCTGGGTCATAGTCTATCGGAATAATATTTGCATTAGGATGTAGGTCTCTAACGCCCTTAATCATGCCTTTACCAGTGATATGATTTGGTAAGCATCCAAATGGTTGAACACATATTACATTCTCAGCTCCCATTTCGATTAACTCAATCATCTCTGCTGTTAGTAGCCAACCTTCGCCAGATTGATTTCCAAGTGATATCATTTGTTCTGCTAAATCTGCTAATTCTTTAATAGATAATGGTGGTGTAAATCTTTTACTTTTTTCAAGAGCTTCTTTTACATATTTTCTATAAGTCTCTATATAGTATATTCCTAAATCACCCACAAGTTTTCCAGAATATGGTTTGCCAAGTTTTTGATTTTTAAAAGTAGGGTTATAAAAACAGTACATCATAAAATCTGTAACATCACTAATTACTGCTTCTGCACCTTCTTCTTCTAATATATCTATCAACTCATTATTAGCTCCAGGATGATATTTTACTAGAATTTCTCCAACTATACCTACCTTTGGCTTTTTAATATCTAATATTTCTAAATTATCAAAATCCTCTACTATTTCAAATACATAAGTCTTAAACTCTTTTTTGCTAATATTTTCTAATGGATCCATTAATTTTAATATCCACTCATCTAACAATTTATTAGTTGAACCTTTTACTTTTTCATAAGGTCTAGTAGCTAATGTTACTCTTGTAAGTAGATCTCCTAGTAAAAGAGCCATAACTAACCTTTTTAACATGTCGTATGAGAAAGTAAATCCAGGATTTTTTTCTATACCCTGAACACTAACACTAATTACTGGAATATCCTCAAATCCTGATTCCTTAAGTGCTTTTCTTAAAAATCCTGTATAATTTGATGCTCTACAAACCCCACCTGTTTGAGATATTAGCAAGGATGTATTATCAAGATCATACTTTCCTGATTTTAATGCCGCTATAAACTGACCTATAACTATTATAGAAGGGTAACAAGCATCATTGTTTACATATTTTAATCCTTCATCCACACTATCTTTAGTGTCTCCTCCTAAAACTACTAAGTCATATCCACAGGTTTCCAATACTCTTTCAATTAACTTAAATTGAATTGGAGCCATTTGTGGCATTAATATAGTATGATTTTTCCTATTTTCTTCAGTAAATACAACTCTATCTTCATATAGCTTTATTTTTTCTGTTTCAGGCTTAATGTCTTTATTTTCTCGTTCACTAAGTGCTGCATTTAAAGATCTTACTCTGATTTTAGCTGCACCTAAGTTACTTACTTCATCAATTTTAAGTTGAGTATATATTTTATTTCTACTTTCCAAAATTTCCTCTACTTGATCTGTAGTTACAGCATCAAGTCCACAACCAAATGATGTAAGTTGAATAAGTTCTAAGTCCTCACTTCTTGATACATATTCTGCAGCTCTATAAAGTCTTGAATGATAAGTCCATTGATCAAGTACCCTTAAGTCATCATCTAACTCCCCTAAATGATCTATACTATCTTCACTTAAAACACCCATTCCAAGTGATATAATAAGTTCTGGTATTCCATGATTAATAGCAGGATCTATATGATAAGGTCTACCACATAAGACTATTGCTTTTTTATTATTCCTTCTCAATTCCTTAATAGCTTGAACACCTTTGTTTCTTATATCTTGTTTATACTGATATATTTCCTTATAACCTTCTTCAACAGCTCTTTTTATTTCTCTTTTTGATATTCCTTTATCTTTTAGCTCTTCATATAAATTATTTTGTAATGTTTTTTTATCATCAAAGCTTATAAATGGATTTAAAAATTCTACTTTACCCTCAGAAATGTCATTAACATTATGCTTTATAAGTTCAGGATATCCAACTACAACTGGACAGTTTAAATGATCATCTGACTTTTCGTCTTCCCTTTCTTCATAAAATACTGATGGATAAAATATAAAATCAATATCCTTTTCAATTAAATCCATAATATGTCCATGTGTTATTTTTGCTGGATAGCAAGCTGTCTCACTTGGTATGGATTCTAAACCACTTTCATAAATCTCTCTTGATGACTCAGTAGATAATTCTACTCTATATCCTAAACTTGTAAAAAATCTATGCCAAAATGGATAATTTTCATATATATTTAGAACTCTTGGAATTCCAACTGTTCCTCTTATTGCTTCTTCTTTCTCTAGCGACTTATAGTTGAAAGTTCTTTTATATTTATATTCAAACATATTTGGTAATTTATCTTTTTGGGATACTACTATACCTGCACCTTTTTCACATCTATTTCCTGTTATATACAAACTACCATCTGTAAATTTATTTATTGTTAGCATACAATTATTTTCACAACTTTTACATCTTGCATTTTTAGATGTATATTTAAAGTTATTTAAATCTTCTAAATTTAAAATGCTAGATTCACCATTTTGTCTTTCTTTGGCTATTAATGCGGCACCTATAGCACCCATTAGTCCTGCTTTATTAGGTCTAATTACTTCTCTTCCTGAGATTTTCTCAAAACTTCTAAGTATTGCATCTCCGTAAAAAGTACCACCTTGAACTACAATATTTTCACCTAGTAGTTTTGGATCTCTTATTTTTATTACCTTCTGAACTGCATTCTTTATAACTGAATTTGCAAGTCCTGCTGATATATCACCTATACTAGCGCCTTCTTTTTGAGCTTGTTTTACCATAGAGTTCATAAATACGGTACATCTGGATCCTAAATCTACTGGATTTTTTGCAAATAAACCAGCATCTAAGAATTCTCCAACATCCATATTTACAGACTTTGCAAAGGTCTCAATAAAAGATCCACAGCCTGATGAACATGCTTCATTCAAGAGTATATCATGGATTACCCCATCTTCTATCTTCATACTCTTCATATCTTGTCCACCAATATCTAATATAAAATCTACATCTTCTTTAAATAAGCTTGCTCCTTTATAGTGGGCAATAGTTTCTACTTCACCAAAGTCCATCTTAAGTGCTGCTTTAATAAAGTCTTCTCCATAACCCGTTACACAAGAAGACTTAATTTCTATATGTGGTAAATCTGTATATATTTCTTTCAGTATAAGAACTGCTTGATCTAATGGTTTACCTTTATTATTACCATAAAAAGAATATAATAATTTTTCATCTTCACTTAGTAAAACAGCTTTTGTTGTTGTTGAGCCTGCATCAATGCCTAGGTAAGCTCCTCCTTCATATTCTTTAGGATTAAGTTCTTCTATCTTATCCCTATCATGTCTTAATTTAAATTCCTCGTATTCCTCCATAGACTTAAATAAAGGTTCAATTCTGCCTATTTCTAAACCAGTTTCTGTAACTTCATTATTTAAATTTTCTAGAACTTCATTAAATTTAATAGTTTTGGATTCTTTTGAGGATATTGCCGCACCTAAAGCAACATATAATTGAGAGTTTTCTGGAAAGATTATTTCGTCATCTGATAATTCTAATGTATATATAAATCTATTTCTTAATTCTTCTAAAAAATATAATGGTCCACCTAAAAATGCAACATTACCTCTTATAGGTCTTCCACATGCTAAATTTGATATAGTCTGATTTACAACTGATTGAAGTACAGATGCTGCTATATCTTCTTTTTTAGCTCCTTGGTTAATTAGTGCCTGAATATCTGTTTTTGCAAATACTCCACATCTTGATGCTATTGAGTATATATTGTCATGATTCATAGCTAACTCATTTAATCCTGTTGCATCTGTTTCCAAAAGCGATGCCATCTGATCTATAAATGCGCCTGTTCCACCTGCACATATACTATTCATACGTTGTTCCAAGGAACCTTTAAAATAAGTAATTTTTGCATCTTCCCCACCAAGTTCTATTGCTACATCTGTTTCTGGTAATAAGGTTTGAATGCTTTTTGTTGATGCTACTACCTCTTGAATAAATTCCACTCCAAGCCAGGATGTCAAGCTTAATCCACCTGATCCTGTTATCATCATTGTTATTTCTTTATCTTCTAACTTATCTCTAACCTCTAAAATCATTTCTTTTGCTGTATTTCTAACATCTGAAAAATGGCGTTTATAATTACCATAAACTAAATTATTATCATCATCAATAATTACAAGTTTTACAGTAGTTGAGCCTATATCTAAGCCAACATGGTACATTGACATATTTTCACTCCTTAATTTGCTTTATGCATATTTGTAAAGACAATTATATCACTTTATAAATCTAATGCAATCAAGATTATGTAAACAAAAAGAGAAACTCACACTAAGTTTCTCTTTTCTTTATACCCTATTATACAATATTTAATTTATTTTTTCTTGTATATATTTGTTATCCTTTAATTTTCATCTTCCCTCTTACAATCTTCTGTAGACAACATTTATTATAGTTTCTTTTAAACTTTTACCTTCTTTTAATAATCTGTTTACATCTTCTTCTATTTC
Organism: uncultured Tissierellaceae bacterium; assembly: GCA_964415085.1. Lineage (GTDB taxonomy): Bacteria > Bacillota > Clostridia > Tissierellales > Tissierellaceae > CAYPYI01. The sequence goes on along the minus strand of CAYPYI010000016.1, from coordinate 4,606 downwards.
AGATTTTAGCTCTTGATTTTTTATACTATTAAGATTTATTCTAACATTTAAAATAGCACCCTCTAATCCTGAATATGCAAGAAGAGCACCTACACCAACATCAGTTATAGCATTTATATTACCAAATTCAGCTAAAAACTCTTGTAATCTTAATACTTCAATACATAAGTTAGCACATTTGCTTGGTACTTCTATAGCTTCAATATAGCCTTCTTGAATTTTCTCACTTCTTAAAGATTTTTCTTCATCTGTTTCTTTTGGCATTTTAAAAGCTTTCATAACACCATCAAAAGCTGTAGAATCTTCATCTATTATTTTTTCTAGCTCATCTCTTAATTTTTCTAATTCAGTTAAATGATTATTAAATTTATTTTTAATATCTTCATCAAATTCTTCATAAAACTTCTTACCTATAGATAAATTTGTTACCATCATACTAAGTGATGCACCAAGACTTCCTGCTAAAGCCGATATACTTCCTCCACCCGGTGTAGGACTGCTACTGGATGTAACTTCTAATAATTCACTAATATTTTTATCTACTATCATACTTTACCTCCTATTAGAATAATCCTATAATTTCTCCTGTTGGTAATATATCTATATTATTAGCTGCAGGTTCTTTTGGTAATCCTGGCATTGTCATTATATCTCCTGTTAAGGCCACTAAAAATCCCGCTCCATTTGATAGGTTTATTTGACTTACAGTAATCTCAAAATTTTCTGGTCTTGCAAGTAATTTAGGATCATCTGAGAATGAATACTGTGTCTTAGCCATACATACCGGCATTTTATCTAAACCTAATTTTTCTAAGTTTGCGATTTGTTTTTTTGCTTTCTTAGTAAAGTTAACACCGCTAGCCCCATAAATTTCTCTTGCTATAGTTTCTATTTTTTCTTCTACAGAAGAATTAACATCATATAATACTTCAAATTCTGATTTTTCATTTTCACAGATACTTACTACTTCTTCTGCTAATTCTACAGCACCTTCCCCACCTTTTGCCCAAACATCACATAATACAGCTTTTACATTTAAATCCTCACATTTTTTTAGTAAAAGTTCTATTTCTTTATCCGTATCAGTTGGGAATCTATTTATAGCTACTACTGAAGGAACTTTAAATTTAGATATATTTTCTATATGTTTTTCTAAGTTTTTAAAACCTTCATTTAAGTAATCTAAATTTTCCTCATTTAATTCTTCTTTACTAGCGCCACCATGATGTTTTAAAGCTCTAATTGTAGCAACAATTACTGTAGCATCTGGTTTTAAATTTCCAAATCTAGATTTTATATTAAAGAATTTTTCAGCTCCTAAATCAGCTCCAAATCCTGCTTCAGTTACTGTATACTCTGCAAGTTTTAGTGATGTTTTAGTAGCTATTATTGAGTTACATCCATGAGCTATGTTTGCAAATGGTCCTCCATGAAGGATTGCTGGCGTATTTTCTAGTGTTTGAACTAAGTTTGGTGCCATAGCATCTTTCATAATAAGTGCTACTGCTCCTTCTGCCTTTATATCTTTAGCATATACTGGTTCATTATCATATGTATATGCTATTACAATTCTTCCTACTCTTTCTTTTAAATCCTCTAAATCATCTGCTAAACAAAATATAGCCATGATTTCTGAAGCAACAGTTATATCAAATCCATCTTCTCTTGGAACACCATTTGTTCTTCCACCAAGACCAACTATTATATTTCTAAGTGCTCTATCATTCATATCTAAAACTCTTTTCCAAACTATTCTTCTTGGATCTATATTAAGTTTATTACCTTGTTGTATATGATTATCTAAAAGAGCTGATATTAAATTATGCGCTGTTGTAATTGCATGGAAATCACCTGTAAAGTGTAGGTTTATATCTTCCATAGGGACTACTTGTGAATATCCTCCACCTGCAGCTCCACCTTTTATTCCAAAACTTGGTCCTAGTGATGGTTCTCTTAAAGTACTAATTGCAGTTTTTCCTATTTTATTAAGCCCCATAGAAAGTCCTATGTTCATAGTTGTCTTTCCTTCACCTGCTGGTGTAGGATTTATTGCTGTAACTAATACTAATTTACCATCTTCTTTGTCTTCATTTCTCTTTAATACATCTAAATTTATTTTAGCTTTATATTTACCGTACTGGATTAAATCATCTTCATCTATATTAATAGTTCTTGCCACATCAACAATTTTATCCATCTTTGCTTCTTGAGCTATCTGAACGTCTGTTTTCAAATTTTTACCCCCCTTATTTATCTAAAACTACATAACCATCTTTAACTACTGTTTTTACTAAATTCACACCTATTGTATAAGATAGGAAGTTATATCTTGGCGCATCTAAAATTATTAAATCACCTTTTTTACCAATATCTAAACTACCTATTTCTTTCTCCCTATCTAGTGCAGCTGCTGCATTTAAAGTAAGGGCTGTTATTGTTTCTTCTATAGTCATATTCATATAAATCGTAGCAAGAGCTATAATAAGAGGAATACTGTTTGTATGTGAGCTCCCTGGATTATAATCTGAAGCTAAAGCTACAATTCCACCATTATCTATAATATATCTTCCCCTTGCAAAATCTTCTTTTAAACTAAAAGCAGTCGTTGGAAGAAGAGTCGCTACTACATTGTTATTCTTCATATCTTCTAATCCCTGATCACTTGCTTTTAATAAATGGTCTGCAGACACACAACCCATCTCTGCTGCTAGTTCTGCTCCACCTATAGGTACTATCTCATCTGCATGCATTTTTAGTTTAAATCCTAATTCTTTAGCTTTGGAAAGTACTTTCCTTGATTGCTCTATATCAAATACTCCCTCTTCTGTGAAGATATCACAAAACTCTGCTAAATCTTTTTCTTTTATTTCTTCTAAAGCTTCATTTACTAAAAAATCAACGAATTCATCTGTTCTACCTTTATAGTCAACTGGAACTTCATGAGCTCCCATGTAAGTTCTAACTATATCTAAAGGATGTATATCATCAAGTATTTCCATAACTTCTAATTGTTTTATTTCTGTATCACGATCAAGACCATAACCAGATTTTCCTTCAACTGTTGTTACTCCAAAGTTAAGCATAGAGTCAAGTCTTTTAAGACCAGATTTTACAAGCTCATCTTCTGTTGCATTTCTTGTATTAGTTACGGTACTTACTATACCTCCACCAGCTTTTGAAATTTCAGTATAAGTTGCCCCTTTTAGCCTTAAATTAAACTCCTCATCTCTATATCCACCAAAAATAAAGTGTGTATGAGAATCTACAAAGCCTGGTAATACAGCTTTTCCTGTAGCATCAATTACGTCATATCCTAACATATTAAAATCTCTTAAAACTTCTTTGGTCTTTCCTACTTTTTCAATTATACCATCAGTAATTACAACACATCCGTCTTCTATTATTCCTAAGTCATTCATCTGACTTCCTTTTTTCGCCTCAAATCCTGATGATGTGACTAATTGATTTGCATTTTTTATAATTATATTATTCTTCATTTTATCTACTCCAATAATCTTGATTCAATTACTTTAGTCATATCGAACCCATATAATCCTAAATAATACTCTGTAGACTCTATCAGTGCATCCATTGGTGCTAAGCCTACTATTTCACTTCCTAATACATTTACACCATATCTTTTAGCTTCCATTTTTACAGTTTCAAATACTCTGTAAATAGGTGTTTTCTTATAGTTAGTTATATTCATTGTAACTTGAGTTATTCCTCTTTCTTTTATCTCTACTCCTCCAGCTTTAATATATCTAAATCCTCCTGAAGAATGTCTTATAGCTTTTGCAATTTTATTAGCAATTTCAACATCTGTTGTATCTAAATCTATATTATAAGCAATAAGTGGAAGTCTTGCTCCAACTGCAACTACACCTGCTGTAGGATGAATTTCATTTTTTCCAAAATCTGGAGTCCATTTTTCTTCCTTAATTTTATCTTTCATTCCTTCAAACTGTCCACGTCTGATATTTGCTAAATTTCTTCTTTCTTCATTACTTGCTGAATCTTCATATAAAAATACTGGTACATTTAATCTTTCATAAATTTCTTTACCTACTTCTTTAGATAGTTCTACAGTTTCTTCAACTGTCATATTTCTAATTGGGATAAATGGAACAACATCTGTTGCTCCCATTCTTGAGTGTTCCCCAGTATGCTTGTTTAAATCAATTAATTCTGTCGCAATTTCTATTGATTTTAAAATTGTTTCTTTTACTGCTTCAGGTTCTCCCATAACTGTTACTACTGTTCTATTATAGTCTTTATCTGGTTCACAACTTAATAGCTCTACATCTTCTCTATTCTTAAATGGTGAAACTATTTTTTCAATAATATCTAAATCTTTACCTTCACTAAAATTTGGAACGCATTCAACAATTTTTTTACCTGACATAAAAACACCCCTTTTATATTTCATTTTAATTTATCTATTTTTTCATTAATTTATTTTATACTATTAATAGTTTTTTCTATTATACTTTCATCTACTAGATAAGGAATTGTTATATGATCTTTTCCTTTCATTATTTCATTGTATTCTATAGATGTTTTCATAGCATTCTCATTTCTAGCCCAGCTTCTTCTTGCAACTCCA
>CAYPYI010000015.1:24248-24776 GCA_964415085.1 uncultured Tissierellaceae bacterium | reverse complement strand
TACAGGGTTGAGTTATGCATCTAAAAATAAAGGGATAATGCATGCTTGTGGACACGATGCTCACATTGCTATGCTATTGGGTACAGCAAATATATTATCAAAATATAAAGATGAACTTCCATTTAATATTAAATTAATATTTCAGCCAGCTGAAGAATATATAATGGATTCAGGTGCAAAGTATCTAGTAGAAGTGGATGAGATAAAGGAACTTGATAATATTATAGGAGCACATATATGGTCTAGTTTAGATTCAGGTAAAATTTCTGTAAGAGAAGGTGCAGTGATGGCTTCTGCAGATACATTTAAAATAAAGGTTATGGGTAAAGGTGGACATGGTGCACAACCACAAGAAACAATTGATCCAATAATAATTTCAACGAATCTAGTTAACAACTTACAAACATTAGCTAGTAGGGAAATCAATCCAATGAACCCATTAGTAATAAGTATATGTTCTATAAAAGGTGGAGACTCACCAAATATAATACCTAATGAAGTTGTTTTAGAAGGTACAGTTAGAACTTT
>CAYPYI010000015.1:0-24238 GCA_964415085.1 uncultured Tissierellaceae bacterium | reverse complement strand
AGAAATAAGATACCTGAAAAAATCGAAAGAATTATATCTAATACATGCAATGTATTTAGAGGTAATTATAATTTTGAATATTATTACGGTACACCTGCAACTGTAAATGAAAGCAATAGTGTAGGAATAGCTAAAAAAGCTGTGTTTGATATATTAGGAGAACAAGGATTAGCAAGCATAGAGCCAACAACCGGTGGTGAAGATTTTGCAAAATACCTAGAAGTTATCCCAGGATGTTATATATTTATAGGTGGTAAGATTGAGAACAATGATTATCCACATCATAACTCAAAATTTAATATCGATGAATCTGCATTAAAGAATGGTGTAGCATTCTTTTTAAGTTATATAAAAAATTATAAATTATAAAATCTTAAATAATAGCATATAATTTTACTAAAGTAAAAGATCAGAGTTTAAAGACTCTGATCTTTTTTACATAAAAAAAGAAGAAGATTAAATCTTCTTCTTAAGTTTAATTATTTATTATCTTCTATTATTTTATCTAACTCATCTTCAGTAATAGTTTCTTTAAGAATTAATTCTTTAGCTATAGAATCTAGTGTTATAAAGTTATCTTTTAAAAGATTATAAGCTTTATCATAAAGATCTTTACTCATATCTACCACGTCATCTAAAATCTTAGGTTCTTGTATTTTGGAAATATTTACCATTCCATATTTCTCACTTAAACCATAATCATTAAAGTATCTATATATAAGTTCAGTAGCTCTTTCAATATCATTAGAAGCTCCTGTTGTTATATCTTCTTTATTTCCCTTTAATATTTCTTCTGCAGCTCTACCTCCATACAAAGTTATAATTTCATTTACTATATCTGTTTTAGAAAGTAGATGAAGTTTTTTAGGAATATTAAAAGTAGCACCCCCGACACCTGATGTAGAAGGTATTATAGTAACTTTTGGAATATCATTATTTGTAAGAAGTTTAGCTAAAAGAGCATGACCTGCTTCGTGATATGCAACAAGTTTAGTTTCTTTTTCGCTTCTTTCATAGTTCTTCTTTTTATTTCCCTTAACAACCATTTTAAAATGAGCCTCATCTATATCTTCATTCTCAACAATATCACTATCTCTATTAACTGCTAAAATAGTAGCCTCGTTTAGTAAAGATGCAAGACCCGCTCCTGAGAAACCTATTGTTAATTTTGCAAGGCTTTCTAAATTTACATCACTAGCCAATTTTTTATTACTAGCATGAAGTTTTAATATAGCCAGCCTATCATTATAATCTGGAAGCTCAATAGAAATATGTCTATCAAATCTACCAGGTCTAATTAAAGCACGGTCTAAATCTTCAACTCTATTAGTAGCTGCAATTATAATGACTCCTTCACTTGAATTAAAACCATCCATTTCAGCAAGTAAGGCATTAATTGTTTGGTCTTTTTCAGAATGATTATCGCTACCCCTACTAGTTCCAAGGGCATCAATTTCATCAATAAATATAATACATGGTGCATTTTTTCTAGCCTCTTTAAATAAATCTCTAACCCTTTTAGCTCCTAAACCTGCATACATTTCAACAAAGTCTGAGCCTGTTACATTAAAAAATGGAACTTTTGCTTCTCCAGCAATTGCTCTTGCTGTTAAAGTTTTACCTGTTCCAGGTGAACCATAAAGTATGACACCTTTAGGAAGTTTAGCTCCCATTTCTGTATACTTTTTAGGGGTTTTTAGAAACTCAACTAAAAACTTCATATCATCTTTTGCCTCTTCATTTCCCGCTATATCAGAAAAAGTAACACTTACATCTTCTGCAACATGTTCAATTTCACCAGACCCCATAGTCTTATCAAGAACTGTCCTTAAGAAATAAAGCATTAAAAGCATTGAAATAATAGGTGCAATTAATGATAAGAAAGTATTAAACATTTGACTTTTCTTACTTGTTTCAACAACACTAACATCATTAATTAATAAATAATGTTTAAAATCTTCATTTTTAGGATTATCGGTAATGTATAATTTACCGTCATTATCTTCAAATTTAAATTTAGCTTTGTTAAAATCAATTTGAACCTCTTTTACTTCATGATTTAATAATTTTTCTTTAAATTCATTATAAGATACTTCTTTGGGTTCATTTAGCTTAATATACTTAATAATAAATGGAGTAGTAATCGCTACTAACACAGCAACAATTAAAACGCCAATTAAAATCTTTTTTTGCGTTTGTTTATCCATCTAAAGCATCCTTTCTATTTATTCTCTACCTAATCATTATATCCTAATAAGAGCTAAATTAAAAACTAATCTTGAAAAATTACTATATATTGCTATATTTCAAAACAAAAGTTGTAATATTTAAAAAAAGGGTATATATAATTGAAGTAGACATATAGAAAAGGGGGATAATATGGAATACAAAACACTAATACTTTTTATTGTACTTACAATAATTAGCAGTACTACATCTACATTAAGATCTATGTTTTTAGCAAGAAAGCAATTTAAGGCTAATTATATCGCAACTTTTCTAGATGCTTTAATATTTGCAACACTAATGAAAAAAATCTCAGCAGGAGATGGCATAGTTTATGCTTTATCTTATGCAATAGGTAGAACTCTGGGTGCATATTTTGGTCACTTTATAGAAGGTAAAATGGCACTTGGAATAATTCAAATAGATATATCAGTAAATCATTTTGATAAAATGGTTCAAATAGCAGATGAATTAAGGGATTTAGGTTATGCGGTTGAAACTAATACAAGCTTTGGTTATGGTGGAAAGAAACGATACAAAATAGTAGTTACTATTTCAAGAGCTGAGGTTGGTAACTTAAGAAATGTATTATCAAAATACGGTTATGATGAGCCAACTTTAATTATTAAAGATGTATCTAACGTATCTGGAAAAATAACAGTAAGACCAGAAGAAGAGTAAAATTAGAAAAATATATATACCATCTAAGGGTATATGATATAATGGGGTTAATAAATAATAAGGAGTGAAGAAATGGATTATAATTTACAAATAGAAGCATTAATAAATTATTTTAAAAGACAAGAAAAATCAGTTGATGATTATAAGATAGGAGTAGAGTTTGAACATTTTGTAATATATAAAGATACATTAAAAACTGTTTCATACTACGGAGAAAATGGAGTTGCAGAAACTTTAAAAGATTTAGAAGAATTTGGTTATGAGGGGATGTATGAAGGTGAATATATATTAGGATTAACTAAAGGAAATAAAACAGTTACTTTGGAACCGGGTAGTCAATTTGAATTAAGTATAGATGCGGATATAAGTATAGAAAACTTAGAAAAAGAATACTTAGAATTTTTAGAAGATATTGTAGCTGTATTAGAAAAGAAAAATCAAGAGTTAATAGCTGTAGGATATCATCCAGAAACAAAAATAGATGAAATAACATTATTACCAAAGAAAAGATATGATTATATGTTTGACTACTTTAAAACAAAAGGTACTCATGCACACAATATGATGAAGGGTACAGCTGCCCTTCAAGTATCCTTAGATTATGGTAGTGAAGAAGATTATAATAGGAAGTTTAGAGTACTAAATGCTTTATCGCCAGTATTTTATGCAAGTTTTGAAAATGCATTTTATTTTGAAGGTGAAAAAAGTGATATGAGAAATATGAGAAGTCATATTTGGACAAACTGTGATATAGAAAGATCAGGAATTGTTAAAACAGGACTTAAAAAGGATTTCTCATATAGAGACTATGCTGAGTATATATTAAATACTCCACCTATATTTATTATGAAAGATGGAGAATATATATATACTAAGGATAAATTAGTAAAAGATATATATGATCCAAATACTTTTACAACTGAAGAGTTAGAACATATTTTAACTATGGTTTTTCCAGATGTTAGAACAAAAAGATTTGTAGAAGTAAGAATGATGGATTCAATACCATATCCATTAAATTTTGCAGTTATAGCTTTACTAAAAGGTATAGTTTATAATGATGAAAATATGAAAAAACTAGAAGAAGAGTTTAAGGATATAACTTATGAAGATGTTTCAAAAGCTAAAACTGAGATGATGAAACATGGATTAAAAGCAGAATATAATAATAATACTTTACTAGAAATAGCAAAAGATTTAGTTAGTATGTCGAAAGATGGGTTAACTGATAAAGAAAAAGAGTATTTAATTCCTTTAGAAGAGATGTTAGAAAAAGGAGTAAGCCCATATGATATTACTAAGGCCAAATATGAAGAAGAAGGAAAGAAAGAGTCATTAAATTGGTGTATTCTTAATAATGTAGTGGAGGCGAAGTAATGAAAGGTAGAGATATTCATAAAGAATTAATTGATATTATAAAAGAAGATGAAGAGTTTTATTTTGATGATTATGCAAAGACAATGGAAAAAGTAATAAACTCCGATGCAACTTTTGCAGGAGAGCCTGTTCCAACTTTATATAATCCATATTATGTAACGGATGAAGATTTGGAAGATTTTTCATATATTACAAAAACAATGTTAAGTATTATAGATAAAGTAACTAAAGAATATATTGAAAATGAAGACTATAGAAAGAGATTTCTATATCCAAAATTCTTAGAAGAATTAATTTTAGTAGATAATGGCTATGATATAAATGTTCCTATTGGGAGATTTGATTTCTTCTATAAAGATAGAGATAACTTTACTTTTATAGAACTTAATACAGATGGTGCTTCATGCATGAATGAAGATAATACAATAGGTAAGATTATATTAGAAACTAAAGCAAATGAAAAGCTAAAAGAAAAATATAATCTAGACTATTTTGAGTTATTTGATAGTTGGGTTGATGAATCTTTAAAAATATACAGTAAGTTTGATCCTAATAATAAAAATCCTAATGTAGCAATAATGGATTTTAAAGAAAGTGCTACATTAACAGATTTTAATAAGTTTAAAAAAGCTTATGAAAAAAGAGGGTTAAATTGTAAAATAGTAGATCCTAGAGATGTTATATATAAGGATGGAAAGATGTATTTTGAAGATTACCAAATAGATTTGGTATATAGAAGAATAGTTACTTTTGAGCTTGTTAATAATTATGAAGAGATACCAGATTTTATTGAAGCATATAAAAATAAAGCCTTTTGCTCAATAGGTTCTATAAAGAGTCAAATAGGTCATAATAAAATATTCTTTAAAATACTTCACGACCAAGATACTTTAGATTTACTATCAGAAGAGGAAAGAGAATATGTAAAAAAACACATACCTTTTACTGACCTTTTCAAAGGAGACTTAAGTGTTTATGAAGAGGTTTTAAATAATAAGGATAAATATATAATGAAGCCAATGGATATGAATGCTTCTCAAGGGGTATTTGTTGGTAGAGATTTGGATTATGATAGATGGAAAGAAAAGTTAGATGAAGTATGGAATAAAGACTATATTTATCAAGAATTTATCGATCCTTATGGAAGAGAATTTGCAACTTTTACAGAAGATAAAAAAGTTCATTCCACAAACTTTGGAGTAGTTGTAGGAGTATTTATGTATAATGAGGAAATTGCAGGAGTATACAATAGAATAGGAAATGAAAATATAATATCAAACGTGGCAAGTTACTATAGTATACCTGGAATTAAAGTAGAGAAAAAATAAAAAGAAAACCCCCTGTTAATCAGGGGGTTAATTATTATATTAAAGTTTCTTTTGTAACTCTTGGACTTATCCATCTTTGCATATTAAGTCTTGATCCTGCTTTATCATTTGTTCCTGATAATCTTCCACCACCAAATGGTTGTTGTCCAACAACAGCTCCAGTTGGTCTATCATTTATATAGAAGTTACCAGCAGAATGATTTAATACTTTTTCAGCCTTAATAATAGCTTGTCTACATCTTGCAAATATTGATCCTGTTAAGCCGTACTCTGACGTCTCATTAGCAAGTTCTAGAACTTCATCATACTTATCATCTTCATATAGATAGATAGTAAGTACAGGCCCAAATATCTCTTCTACCATAGTTTTAAACTTAGGATTACTTGTAAGAATTATAGTTGGTTCAACAAAGTAACCAATACTATCATCTAAGTTTCCACCATATATAATTTCTGCTTCATCAGAAGATTTAGCATAATCTACATATGACTTTATATTTTCAAAGGAAGATCTGTCTATTACAGCAGCCATAAAGTTATTAAAGTCTTCTACATCACCCATTTTAACTTTATCCATTTCCTTATCAAGTTCTACTTTAAATTCATCCCATAATCCTTTTGGTATATAAGCTCTTGATGCAGCAGAACATTTTTGACCTTGATACTCAAAAGATCCTTCTACTAAAAGTTTAGCAAGGCTTTTAAGATCAGCTGATTTATGTGCTATAACATAGTTCTTACCACCAGTTTCACCTACAAGTCTTGGGAAATTATTATAATTTCTAATATTTTCACCAACAGTTTGCCACATATTTTGGAAAACTTCAGTAGAACCTGTAAAATGTATTCCAGCAAGATCTTCATGATCTATTATAGTAGTTCCAATATCTCTACTACTACAAGGTATAAAGTTTATAACTCCATCTGGAACTCCAGCTTCTTTAAATAATTGATAAACTACATAAGCTGTATAAACTTGAGATGATGCAGGTTTCCAAACTACAGTATTTCCTGCTATAGCTGGAGCACCAACTAAGTTACTTCCAATAGCTGTAAAGTTAAATGGTGATACTGCAAATATAAATCCTTCTAAAGGTCTATACTCAATTCTATTAATACTAGTTCTTGTTGATAGCGGTTGATCACTATAAATATCATGTAGAGCTTTTACATTAAATTTAATGAAGTCTACTAATTCACATGCAGAATCTATTTCAGCTTGCTTGTATGTCTTACTTTGAGTAAGCATAGTCGCTGCATTAAGTCTATTTCTCCAAGGACCTGCAGCAAGTTCTGCAGCTCTTAAAAAGATAGCTTTTTTCTCTAACCATGGTATATTTTCCCATTCTTCCTTTGCTTCAAGTGCAGCTTCAATGGCCATAGTTGCTTCTTCTTTTCCTGCTAAGTAATATTTCCCAATTTCATGTTTGTGGTTATGTGGAAGAACACATTTTCCAGTTTTTTCTGTTCTAATTTCCTTACCACCAATTACAAGTGGTATCTCAACAAATTCTTCTTTCATTTGAAGATATGTTTTAATTAAGTCTTCCCTTTCCTTACTACCTTCTTCATAAGTTAATATAGGTTCGTTAACAAATTCATATTCCTTACTAATAATATTATTCATTTCATTACCTCCCAATTATTATTCTGATAAAATTAATATTGTAAAAGTATCTTGCATTCCTTCTAAAGATAAAAGTTCATTATGCAGCTGTGTGATATTATCAGTTGTCTTAGCACGAATTCTAAGCATAATACACCACTGACCAGTAACTCTGTAACAAGATTCAATATCTAGTCCATCAATTTTAATGTTTCTAATATCTTCCATAGACTTATGGAAATCCTTTGTGAATATATTAAGGTTAATGACAGCGCGAATAACTTGCCCTGTAGCAGACCAATCGATATCTGCTTTATATCCTTTAATAATACCCTCATCTTCCATTTTTGTTATTCTTCTATGGATTGCAGGTCTTGAGATATTAAGGTGTTTACTGATCTCTTCGTGAGACATTCTTCCGTTATGTTCTAATAGTCTTAAGATTTCTAGATTGATCTCATCCATTACTATCACCTCTAAGGCCATATTATAATGAAAGCTAACATTAATCAACAAAAAGTAACCTATAAACAGATAATTAAACTAATAGTAATCTTATACAAGGTAACGAAAAGTAATTACAAGAGAGTTACTATAAGTAGTATTATCTAAAAACTGTAGACAAAATAAAGAAGACTTGGTATTGTTATATCAACAGTTAAAATAACTTTACAAGTAACCAAAATTTAACATAATTCTTCAGAAATCTTACAATAATAAAATTACTCAAAAAATGAAAAATTAAATATACTTTAGAAGGTTGAATAATATATTGCATAAGATGCAAACGATTGCAAAAGGGGTGAGTATGTGGGGGAAGAAACTACAGGAAAAGTATTTGATATATTAAAGTATGCAGTACATGATGGTCCAGGAATTAGAAACACAGTATTTTTAAAGGGTTGCCCACTTAGTTGTTGGTGGTGCCATAATCCAGAAAGTCAGTCAATGGAAAAACAAGTACTAGTTTATCCAAACAAATGCATAATGTGTGACGAATGCTTTAAAGTATGTAAGGTTAATGCTTTAAAAAGAATAGACGGAAAAATGAGTATAGATAGAAAGTTATGTGTAAGATGTGGAGACTGTGCAGATGTTTGTTTTCCAGAAGCTCTTGTTTTAGATACAGATATAATGACGGTAAAAGAGGTAATTGAAGAAGTTATTAAAGATGAGGACTTTTATGAAAGATCAAAAGGTGGAGTGACAGTATCAGGTGGTGAACCATTCGTTCAGTTTGATTTTTTAATAGAATTATTAAAAGGACTTAAATCTAAAAGCCTTCATACAGTAGTAGATACAAGTGGCTATACTAAGATAGAAAATTTACTAGAGGCTTCAAAATATACAGATCTATTCTTATATGATTTTAAAATGTTAAATAATCAAAAACATAAAGAGTATATAGGTGTAGATAATAGTATTATTTTAGAGAATCTAAAAGAGTTATTAAAAAATGGAAGTAAGGTTTATTTAAGAATTCCGGTAATACCTAATGTTAACTTAAATGATATAGAACTTAATAATATGAAGGATTTTATATTAGATCTACCAAATAAAGAAAACATACTACAAATTAATTTGCTACCTTATCATAAGTTAGGAGAAGCAAAGTATGAAAGGTTAAACGAAGGTTATAAAATGGATGGATTTGATGAACCATCTAATGAGGATATGCAAAAAGCTAAAATGATAATGGAGAAGACAGGTTTATTAGTGAAAATAGGGGGATGATTAAATGGTAATGACAGATAGAGTAAAAAGGCTAAGAGAGGAAAGTTTAACTACTACACCTACTATATCTTTAGAAAGAGCACAAATTGTTACAGATGCTTATAAGAAATACCAAGGAAAAGTATCAATTCCTGTATTAAGAGCTTTAACATTTTATGAACTTTGTGATAAGAAAACTATATATATAGGTGAAGGAGAATTAATTGTAGGAGAAAAAGGACCTAGTCCAAAAGCTACTCCAACATATCCAGAATTATGTTGTCATACACTTGAAGATTTAGAAGTAATGGATAGTAGAGAGAAAGTGTTCTTTAAAGTGGATGATGAGGCTAAAAAAATACAAGAAGAAGAGATAATTCCTTATTGGGAAGGAAAGGCTATTAGAGATTTTCTAATGAACAACATGACAGATGAATGGAAAGATTGCTACTATGCGGGTATTTATACTGAGTTTATGGAACAAAGAGCACCAGGACATACAGTAGCAGATGGGAAAATTTACGAAAAAGGATTTTTAGGATTCAAAAAAGATATACAAGATAGAATGAAAGAAATAGATTACTACAACGATCCAGAAGCATATGATAAGCAGGAACAGTTAAAAGCAATGGAAATAGCATGTGATGCAGTAATAAGATTTGGAGAAAGACATGCTGAAAAAGCAGAAGAATTAGCTAAGATAGAAAAAAATCCTGCAAGAAAAGAAGAGTTATTAGAAATAGCAGAGATTTGTAAAAGAGTACCTGCAAATAAACCTGAAACATTTAGAGAAGCTCTACAAATGTACTGGTTTGTGCACCTAAGTGTTGTAACTGAACTTAATACTTGGGATGCGTTTAGTCCAGGAAGACTTGATCAACATCTATATCCATTCTATAAAAAACAAGTTGAGAAAAACGAGTTAACAAGAGATGAAGCTAAAGAACTCCTACACTTATTCTGGGTTAAGTTTAATAACCAACCAGCTCCACCAAAAGTAGGTGTTACGCTTCAGGAAAGTGGAACTTATACAGACTTTGCTAATATAGGAAGTGGTGGATTAACAAGGGATGGAGAAGATGGAGTAAATGATGTTAGTTATTTAGTATTAGAAGTAATAAATGAAATGCAACTTGTTCAACCAAGTACAAATATCCAGTTAAGTGAAAAGAGTCCAGATAAATTCTTAAAAGCAGCTTTAGAAGTAATAAAAGAAGGAAGAGGACAGCCATCAATCTTTAATACAGATACAGTAATTAAAGAGATGCTACTTGCAGGTAAGACTATTGAAGATGCAAGAGAAGGTGGAAATAGTGGATGTGTTGAAACAGGTGCATTTGGTAAAGAATGTTACGCATTAACAGGATATATAAATTTAGTTAAAATACTTGAAATAACACTAAATAATGGTCTAGATCCTGTAAGTGGAAAAAAATTAGGACTTGAAACAGGATATCCAGAAGACTTTAAAGATTTTGATGAATTATTAGAAGCTTATGAAAAACAAGTAAATCACTTTATAGATATAAAGATAAGAGGAAATAATGTAATAGAAAGACTATATGCTAAATATATGCCATCACCATTTTTATCAATTATAATAGATGATTGTATTAAAAAGGCTAAGGATTATAACGAAGGTGGAGCAAGATATAATGTTAAATATGTTCAAGGTGTAGGAACAGGAACATTAACAGACAGTTTAGCAGCAATAAAATATCATGTATATGATAAGAAGAACTTAACTATGAATCAGTTACTTGATGCACTTAAGGGTAACTTTGAAGATGATGAAAGAACTCGTCAGTTGCTTCTTAAAAAAGGACCAAAGTATGGAAATGATGATGATTATGCAGATGATTTAATGAAAGTGGCATTTGATATATTCTATAATTCTGTTAATAATAGGGATACTCCAAATGGAGGAAAGTATAGAATAAATATGTTACCTACTACATGTCATGTTTACTTTGGAGCTGTAACAGGAGCAACACCTGATGGAAGACTTGCACATCAGCCACAATCTGAAGGTATATCTCCAGTTCAAGGAAGCGATAAATTTGGACCAACAGGAGTTATAAAATCAGCATCTAAAATGGATCATATAAAAACAGGTGGAACTTTATTAAACCAAAAATTCTCACCATCATTTTTCAGAACTGAAGAAGGAATGGAAAATGTTATGCATCTAGTAAGAACATACTTTAAATTAGAAGGTCATCACATACAATTTAATGTTGTAGATAAAGAAACTTTAGTTAAAGCACAAGAAAATCCAGAACAGTACTCCGACTTAATAGTTCGTGTAGCAGGATATAGTGATTACTTTAATGATTTAAATGAAGGCTTACAAAATGAAATAATAAATAGAACAGAACATGAAGCTATGTAATTAAATTAAATATTAGCCAGTCTCTAAAATTAGAGACTGGCATATAAATAAAAAAATAAGGATAGGTGATAGCAAAAAACTTTAATGATGGGAAAGGTTAAAGTAAGTAAGTGAAATAATAAGTATGTAAGAAAAGTAGGTAGAGATGTTTATAAACTAGGGAGGGTAGAAAGATGGAAGAAACTAAAAAGAAAAAAGGTTTGATTAGTATTTATACTGGAATTCCACTAGTATATAGAGTTCTAACAGCTTTAGTTTTGGGGGTAATTGCAGGTTTAGTATTTGGCCCTAAAATAGAAGTAGTAGAACCACTTGGAGCACTTATGTTAAGACTTTTACAAATGGTAGTTTTACCTTTAATATTTTTCTCCATAGTAACGGGAGTAGGAGGTACTCCAGCATCAAAGCTAGGTAGAATAGCTGGGAAAATCATGGCATTTTATATTGGTACAAAAATATTCTCAACATCATTTGCAATAATAATTGCAAAAGTAATGAAACCTGGTGCAGGAATCACACTTTCTGGAGCAAATGGTGCAGCAAGTGTTGTGGGAGAAGGAATTGCAGCACCACCAATTAGCCAAATATTTTTAGAGATAATACCTAATAACGTAGTTGCTGCCTTTGTAGAAGGATCATTCTTACAAGTATTAATGTTTGCAGTATTCTTTGGGCTTGCAATTTCATTCTTAAAAGATAGCAAAGATGAAAGAGTAAGACAAACAGTAAATACTGTATATGATTTTTGTGAAGGTGCTTCAGAAATAATATTTAAGATTACTCAATCAGTACTTGAATATACACCAATAGGAGTATTTGCATTAATAGCTTTAGTATTCGCACAAGATGGTTTAGCTGTACTAGGACCTTTAGGAAAACTAGTAATTGCATGTTATATAGGATATATATTCCAGTTAACAGTAGTTTATAGTACTTTCTTAAAACTAGGTGGACTTAGCCCAAAAGTATTCTTCTCAAAAGCAAAAGACATAACATTAATGGGATTTGCTACTAGAAGTAGTAACTCAGTACTACCATTATCATTAAAGGTTTCAGAAGAAGACTTAGGAATATCAAATGTAGTAGGAGGATTTACTTTACCATTAGGAGCACAAATTAACATGGATGGTGAAGCATATTACCAAATACTATCAGTATTCTTTATAGCAAATGCTATAGGACTTAACTTAACTTTTTCAGACCAAATACTTATGATTTTAGTTGTAACATTAGGTTCAATAGGAACAGCAGGAGTATCAGGTGCAGGACCAGTTGTACTTTTAGCAGTACTTGAAATGGTAGGTATTGATATGTCAGCAGGAACTCCAGCAGCAGCAGCTTTTGCTTTAATTCTAGGAATTGACGTAATACTAGATATGGGTAGAACTGCAATAAATGTTACAGGAGATTTAGTAGGAACTGCAATAGTTGCTAACTCAGAAAATATGATAGATAAATCAAAATGGGAACTATCACCATCATTAGAACAGGAAGAAGTAGAAAAAGTTATAGGAAGAGCTAACTAAAATTAAATAAAAAATTATTTACTTAAAGTAAAACCACTAAATTTTAGTGGTTTTACGCTGCGTTTAAATATAAAAAAAGATGATAGATAAATCTCTACCATCTATAATTTTTTATTTTGTTTTGTTTAGCTTATTTGCTTAGATTTAAACTTTTAACATCATAGCCTTTATCTCTTAATGTATCAACAACTGCATTATCAGTCACATAATGAGCAGCTCCTACAACCACAAAATAAGTATTTTCTCCTTCTTCTTGTAGAAGTAAGTCAATTTTTCTAGCCATTTCTTTATCTCTTTTACCTAGTAATAATTCATTTAAAGGATTTTCATCTTCAAAAGTAATGAAACTTTTCATAGCTTTTTCATCTGCGTTTTTCCAAGAAGCAATCATATCATTTAATCCTTCATTAGAACTTTTTTCAGTATTAGGATTTAGCATAGCTTCAAGTGAATCATCAAGCATTTTTGTTTGATCTTTCATACTTAGACTATTAAATAATCCATATTGAAAATCAACACCTTCAAGTTCTACAATTTCTTTGTTTTTCATCATAGCATTAATTAAAAAATAAACATCTATTCCGTGATTTGCAGAAACTTCACTTTCACCTGTTAACATTGAAAGGTTTGATATTTGTAAAGCACAAGCCCAAGGTTTCATTTTTAAATAAACTTCTTCATTTACACCAAAACCAGTCATAATATCTTGAACCTTCTTATAGCTTTCTTTACTTATAACATCTTTTAAAGTAGTTCCATCTTGGAAGTATAAGTTTTCTAAAGTTTTCTGCTCCATGTTAGGATTTAGGATATTAGCCTCAACAAAAAGTTTGCTAGAGGAATCAAATTTTTCCATTAAAGACTCACTAAATGGATAAATATCACTACTTCCAATATGAACAGAACCTAAAAGATAAATTTTATTACCCTTATTTTCTACTTCCCATAATAATCCTTTAGCTCCAAGATTATATTTACTATAGATATAATCTATACTTCTTTTACTAAATAAAACAGCTTCTTCTGTAGTTATATCTTCTTTTAGTTTTAAATCTTTTCCTTTTCCTTTTAATATTTCATTTTTAGTAAAGTATTCTATTACATTAGTTTTTTCATTAATAGAATCATCATACTTAGATAAACAATTAAATAATTTATTCAAAAAGTTTTCTCTTGTTACTGAATCATTTACTTTAACTGTTAAATTATTTTCTAAAGTCTTGATATCATTACTTTTAATTTTTTTATCAACTTTATTAATAATTATGTCAGTCTTTTCTAATGTGCTAGTCTTAGTAAAATTATTAAAGTACCAGTCCATTTCAAATAAGTCATATCTTTCTGCATCAACCATTTCCATCATAGCCCAAGGGCTTATATCAGGGGTTTGGTTTTCTGCATAAACTGGAAACATACTAAGAATCATAATACCAACAATTAGAAGTATTATAGATTTTTTATTTCTTAACATATAATCACATCCTTTATCTTTAATATAATAGAAAAACTGATATTAAACAACTAAAAACTATTTTTAGAGCGAAAAGAAATAAAAATATAGTAAAGAAATTAATTAATGAACAATAAATTTCTCAAAGTATATTATTAATGATATTATTAAATCATACTATTTATAAAAAATATAGATTATTTAATTTAGGGGGATTTAATGATAGAACTTATAGAAAGCGATTGGAAGGATATTTTGAAAGATGAATTTACTAAGGAATATTTTAAAGATTTAAAGCAGTTTGTAGAAGAGGAATATAAAAATAAAATAATATATCCTGATTATAATGATTTATTTAATGCACTAAATTATACACCTTATGAGAATGTAAAAGTTGTAATACTAGGACAAGATCCATATCATGGTAAAAATCAAGCAAATGGGTTAGCTTTTTCTGTTAAAGAAAATGTTAAAATTCCACCATCTTTAAGAAATATATTTAAAGAATTAAATGATGATTTAGGGTATGACATACCTTTAAATGGAGATTTAACAAAGTGGGCAAAACAAGGGGTTCTTCTTCTTAACACATCTTTAACAGTAATAGAGGCTAAAGCTAATTCACATAGAAATAAGGGATGGGAAATATTTACAGATGAGATAATAAAGACTGTAAATAAGAAAAACACTCCAGTGGTATTCATACTTTGGGGTAATAATGCTATTGAAAAAGAAAAATTTATTGATTCTAGTAAACACTTAATATTAAAAGCACCACATCCAAGTCCGCTATCGTCATATAGAGGTTTTTTTGATTCAAAACCATTTAGTAAAACAAATGAATTTTTAATTAAAAATAATCTTAAAGAGATTGATTGGGATTTAAATAAATGAATTTATAGTATGTAATTATTTTTATGTAAACAAAATGAAAGTTTGGGTATATATATTTGTAAAGTTAAGAATTAAGGAGGAGTAAGATGAATTTATCTAATCAAGATCACACACTAGAGAGAAAAATTTATATTGGGAATATTCCAGTTATAAGATTTATTCCAAAAGAGAAGAAAGAAGATAAATATAAAACTATAGTTTTTTATCATGGATGGAGTTCAAATAAAGAATCTCAAAGATTAAGAGCTTATATATTAGCAAGCTTAGGATACCAGGTAATAGTACCTGATGCAATTAATCATGGAGAAAGAGGTATAGTTGATTATTTAGATCCCTCTGTAGGAGTAGATAAATTTTGGCCAACTGTAATTGAAAATATTAAGGAATTTAATAAAATAAAAAAATATATAGTGAATTTTTTAAATGGTGATATTGAAAAAATTGCTGTAACAGGAAATTCTATGGGCGGAATAACTGCAGCAGGCATACTTGCTAATGATGATGATATTAAAACAGGCGTAGTTTTAAATGGATCTTGTAACTGGACTATGACGAATGAGATATTCAGAGATATGTTAAAAATCGATAATGATACTATTTTTAGGAATATAGAAGATAGCATATATGATATAGATCCTATAAATAATTTAAATAATCTAAAAGGTAAAAATATATTATTGCAACATGGATTAAGCGATAGTGTAGTTAATATAAAGCCACAGATTAGTTTTTTTAATAGGTTAAATAAAAAAGATACAAATGTTGAGTTAATAAGATATGAAAATTTAAATCATTTCGTTACAACAAACATGATGGAAGAGATGATTAATTGGTTTGATAAATACTTATAAATAAAAGGGGGATACAATGGATAGACAAACAATTCACTCAATTATAGATTTTGCAATAGATACAGAGATAGATTCATATGATTTTTATAAAGAAGCTATAAATAAAACTGAAGACTTACAAGCTAAAATTATATTTGGTAGTTTAGCTGAAGAAGAATTAAAACATAAAGAATTTTTAGAGAAGCTATTAAAAGATGATTCATATACATTTGATCTTGAACAATTTACTGACTATAAAATATCAGAAGATATTCACAAGGATGATTATTCTGAGCAAATTGACTTAAAAGATGCAATAGAAATTGCTATAAAAAAGGAAGAAGAAGCAATGTATATGTATAAAGCCCTAAGTGATGATTCAGTAAATAAAGAAGTAAAAGATATATTTTTAGATCTAAGTAAAATGGAACAAATGCACAAGGTGAAATTAGAAGAAATATATATAAACCTATAAAAAAATAGAAGGTTTAATAAACCTTCTATTTATATATAAACTATTCGTTTTCTTTTTCTGATACTACTTCCTTTTGTTCAACTTCTTTTGGCTTACTTTCCCCAGATGCTGCATTTCTAAATTCTCTAATAGCATCTCCCATAGAAGTAGCTAATTCTGGTAATTTACTTGGCCCAAATATTAATAAAGCTATAAGTAATATTAAAATTAACTCTCCAGGTCCTAATTTACTTAACATGACTTTTCCTCCTTGCCAATAATAATTATAATCTATTAACATAATAACATTAAAGTATTTTACTGTAAAGAAGTAGAATATATCTTAATTACTTCTCATTGTCTATTTTATAACAAAGATATAAATTTATCAATATCTTTTTTAATTAATTCTAAAGAACTTTCAAAAAATTCAGGACTTGTTACGTCAATGTCAGCAATTTTTGCAATATCTTCTATAGAGTTTTTACCTGTTATTTTTAATAAATCATTATAGTCATTAACAAATTCATCTCCAACTTCTAAATATTTAGCGTAAAGGCCTTTTGCAAACAGTAAACCGAATGCATAAGGGAAGTTATAGAAGTTTCTACCAGCTGAGTAGTAGTGGGACTTATTAATCCACATATACTTATGAAGTGCATCATCATCTAAGCCTTCACCATAAGCTTTTCTTTGAGCATCAAGCATGATTTCATTTACCTCATCTACTGATAGGTTATGATCTTTTCTTCTTCTGAAGAATTCAGATTCAAATAAGAATCTACTATATATATCAACTATTACTTGAGATGCATCTTGAATAGATGATTCTAATATACTTAATTGTTCTAATTTATCAGCCTCATTTAAAGCTGCATTTGTTACTATAGTTTCACAAAAAATTGAAGCAGTTTCTGCAATTGGCATAGGATAAGAACTATTTAAGATAGATTCACTCTTTAAATTATGTCCGTGATAACCGTGTCCTAACTCATGTGCTAGTGTGATAACATTTGAAAAGCTTCCATCAAAATTAGCCATTATTCTAGATTGACCTATAGGATGTAAATTAGAACAAAATGCTCCGCCGCGTTTTCCGTTTCTAGGCTCAGCATCAATCCAATTACTATCAAAAGCATTTTGTGCAAAAGAACCTAATTCTTCACTAAAAGTATTAAAGTTTTTAACTATATAATCTCTAGCTTCCTCAAAAGTAAAGTTCATATTAGCTTCTCCAACAGGAGCAAATATATCATAAAAAGGAAGTTTATTATTTTCATGTCCTAAATATTTTGCTTTTGCATGAAAATATTCATGAAATACTGGTAGGTATTTTTCCATGCTAGTTAACATAGCATTTAATGTTTCTTCCTTCATTCTAGAATCAAATAAAGTTTCTTCTAATGGAGAGGAAAAACCCCTTGCTTCTGATAAAGTTAAAACTTCACCTTTAATACCATTTAATGCAGCACAAGATGATTGTTCTATCTTTTTGTAAGCTTCAAGTTCAGCTTCATATGCTGTTTTTCTAACATTTGCATCATTACTATAAGCTAAGTTCCTAACAGCAGGAAGTGGAAGAGATTTTTCTTCTCCGTCAATATTTATATCAACTAACAGTGTGCTAGATATAATATTTTGTAAATTAGCCCAGCCGTTTGATCCTGTTTGTTTTAGTTTAGCATATAAAACTTCCTCTTCTTCAGATAGCATATACTGAGATTGATTATATATTTCATTTATGAAGAATTCATGTTCTTTAAGAATTTCAGATGAATTTATAACCTCATCTAAATCTTTTATATCTTTTATAAATGACTTTATTTTAGCCTCAGGATAAGCAAGATCCGCTCCTAAAGAAGATATTTTATCTAATTCTTTTAAAGCTACTTCATTTGTAGCATCAACAGAAGAAGTAAGGGATGAAAATCCGCCTAGCTTTCTAAATAGATTAGATAATTTAATATTAGAACTTAAAAAATCTTCAAGAACCTTTTTTTCATTTGTAGAATCAATATTAGAAAACATAGTGTTATACTCCTTAACTAAGTTTTCTAAATTTTTAAAATCTTCCTTGTATTCCTTAGAATCAAAAGAAGTGTATAAATCTGATAAATCCCATCTCATATTCAAAATAATTCCCCCTTGTAAAAGTTGTATTATACTAATATTATACCACATTAAATTAATTAAGTAATTTACTAACTAAAGAATAAATAAAAATTACTATTAAGTAAATACAACTATAAGATTGTGTTATAATAGGTATATTAAGATAAAAAAAATATATTGGGGGCTTTTTAATGGATATAGTAGAAAGATTTAAAAAATATGTAAAAGTAAATACTCAATCAGATGATAGTAGCAATACTTGTCCAAGCACAAAAGGACAATTAGAACTAGCTAAGATAGTAGTAGAAGATATGAAAGAAATAGGACTTAGCGATGTTAAAATGGATGCAAATGGATATGTTTATGGAACATTAAAATCAAATATACAAAGAGAAGTGCCAACTATAGGATTTGTTGCACATTTCGATACATCACCTGATATTAGTGGTGAAAATGTTAATCCACAACAGTTTGTATATGAAGGTGGAGATATAAAACTTAATGATGAATATACAATGACAGTTGATGAGTTTCCATTTTTAAATGACTTAGTAGGTAAAGAATTAATAACAACTGATGGTACAACTCTATTAGGAGCAGATGATAAAGCAGGAATAGCAGAAATATTAGATGCTTGTCAATATTTAATAAATAATCCAGAGATTGAACACGGAGATATTAAAATAGGATTTACTCCAGATGAAGAAATAGGAAGAGGAGCAAATCTATTTGATGTTGAAGGG
Organism: uncultured Tissierellaceae bacterium; assembly: GCA_964415085.1. Lineage (GTDB taxonomy): Bacteria > Bacillota > Clostridia > Tissierellales > Tissierellaceae > CAYPYI01. The sequence goes on along the minus strand of CAYPYI010000015.1, from coordinate 4,906 downwards.
TTTAATGCTGATTTTGCTTATACACTAGATGGTGGACCTGTAGGAGAGTTAGAATATGAAAACTTTAATGCAGCATCAGCTTTTATTAAAATAAAAGGACAGAATGCTCACTCAGGATCTGCAAAAAATGTAATGGTAAACTCAATTAGAATAGCTATGGAAATCGATAATATGCTACCTGTTAACGAAAGACCAGAACATACTGAAGGATATGAAGGATTCTTTCAACTAAACCATTTTAAAGGCAATGTGGAGTCAACAGAGACTAAATACATTATAAGAGATCATTCAAGAGAAGAGTTTGAAAATAAAAAACAATTACTAACTGATATTGTAGAATTTTTAAATAAAAAATATGATAATAGAATAGAACTTACTATAACAGATAGCTACTATAATATGAAAGAAAAAATACAGCCTCATATGGAGATAATAGATCTTGCAAAAGAATCTATGATTGAACTTGGAATAGAGCCTAATATAAAGGCAATAAGAGGTGGAACAGATGGTGCAAGACTTTCATTTAAAGGACTTCCATGCCCTAATATATTTGCAGGAGGATATAACTTCCACGGAAGATTTGAATTTATTCCTGTAGAATCTTTAAAACTTGCATCTGAATTAATAGTTAAAATAGTAGAAAATAATGCAAAATAAAATCATAGAAATATCTTCTAGTTTTCTTCTAGAAGATATTTTTTATAATTAATACTTGTATTTATCTAATTTATAGTATATACTTTATAGGTTATATATAAGGAGGAAATTTTTTGGAAATAAATAAATTTAGAGATATTAATTTATCTCAAAGCATACTAAAGGGTATAGAAAAAATGGGCTTTGAAGAGATGACTCCTATTCAAAAAACAACTATACCAGTAATTTTAGAAGGAAAAGACATAATTGGTCAAGCTCAAACTGGAACTGGAAAAACTGCAGCTTTTGGTATTCCAATTATAGAAATGGTTGACACAAAAGAAAAGAGCGTACAAGTTTTAATACTTTGTCCGACAAGAGAATTATCTATACAAGTAGCTAATGAAATTGATAACCTAGGAAAATATGTTAAAGGGCTTAATGTACTTCCAATTTACGGAGGACAATCAATAAGCAAACAGATTAATGATTTAAAAAGAGGGGTTCAAATAGTAGTAGGAACTCCAGGAAGAGTAATAGATCATATAAAAAGAAAAACATTAAAGCTTAATAATGTAAGTAAGATTATCTTAGATGAAGCTGACGAAATGTTTGATATGGGTTTTAGAGATGATATTAGCTTAGTAATGAATGAACTTGGTAAAAATGTTCAAACAATATTCTTCTCAGCAACAATGCCTAAAGAAATAATAAACTTCGCAAAGAGATATCAAGATAATCCAGAAATAGTAAAAGTAGCTCATCAAGAATTAACAATGCCTAGGATAAAACAATATTATATAGAATTAAATGAAAGAGCAAAAACAGAAACTTTATGTAGATTAGTTGATGTTGAAAATCCTAGATTATCTGTAATTTTTACAAATACTAAAAGAAAAGCTGATGAATTAGTTGGTGATTTGCAAAAAAGAGGATATAAAGCGGATGCATTACATGGGGATTTAAGTCAAAATCAAAGAGATAAAGTAATGGATAAATTCAGAAAAAATACTATACGTATTTTAGTAGCAACAGATGTTGCAGCTAGAGGTATAGATGTTGATGAAGTTGATATGGTATTTAACTATGATATACCAAGAGATGAAGAATACTATGTTCATAGAATAGGAAGAACTGCTAGAGCTGGTAGAGAAGGAATTTCTTATAGTTTTGTAACTAATAAAGATAGAAGACAATTAAGAAATATAGAAAGATATGCAAAAACTACAATAGAAAGAGGTAAGATTCCTACAGTAGAGGACTTATCAGAATTAAATGAAGATACAATAAAAGAAAATATAACAAAAACTATTGAAAGTAAAAAGCATACACAAACTCAAGAAATATTAAAAGATTTAATTCAAAAAGGCTATTCTGAAGAAGATGTAGCTATGGCTGGATTAAAAATATATTTAGACAGTTTAACTAAGGGCGTTAACATGAACTTAGAAAAAAATATATTAAATGTAGATACTAGAGATAACAGAGATGACTCAAGAAGAAACAGAAAACCTAGAAGAGAAGATCAAAGAGGTTCACAAAAGAGTAATCTGTCTAAAAATGATTCAACTAGAATCTATATTAATGTAGGTAGAACAAAAGGAATCGGACCTGCTAATGTATTAGCAGCTATAATCGAAGAAACAGGAGTTAGTAAAGATCAAGTAGGTAGTATAGACATATTTGATAAATTTACTTTCGTCGATATAGGAAAAGATGTTGATGATATGGTTATAGAAAACTTAAATAACAAAAAAATCAACAGAAATACAGTGACTGTAGAAAAAGCCAATAGAAAATAGACTTACAAATAAAACTAGAAAATTGTATACAATTTTCTAGTTTTATCATTCTTTTGTGATATAATGTAGTTATTAATTTATAAAGGATGGGAGTATATGAATTTTTGCCAGAGAGTAAGTAGTTTAGCAATAAAGTCAATGCTTTATGAAGTAAGTGCTAGTCCAAAGCCTGGGCTTGTAGATAGAATTAATCAAGGAGCCCATAATGATATGGACTTTTTTACTTTTATGGATAGTATATCAGTATTATTTCCTTATTATGAAAAATGTACGCAAGTGGGATTAAGTTTTAATGAGAATGATTACACTGTGTTAATGGATAGCTTAAGAGATGTTGGTATTGAAGCAGAAAATAATATGTTTAATGCAACTAGAAATGTTAATACGCATAAAGGTATGATTTTCTCCTTAGGAATACTTTCAGCAGCTTTAGGAAGTCTGAAAAAAGATTATAATAGGAATAGTTTTACAAGATATGAGATTCAAGATAGAGTAAAAAAAATGACAAAAGGTATAACTAAAGAGCTATTACATAGTAAGAATAAGGATTATAAAGATTTAACTTACGGAGAAAGACTGTATAGAGATTACAATATTTCTGGTATAAGAGGAGAAGCAGAATCTGGATATGAAACAGTTATTTCTATCTCACTTCCAGAATTTGAAAGGTTATATAATGAACATGGGAAAAAAGATATAAATAATATACTAATTCAAACTTTAATATTTTTAATGAGCGAAACGGAAGATAGCAATATTTTGGGCAGACATGATGTAGATGTGCTAAAATATGTAAAGGATAAATCTAAAATAGCTATTAATTTAGGTGGTATATATACAAAAGAAGGACAAGACTACATAGATAGATTAGATAAAGAATTTATTAAGCTAAATATAAGTTCTGGCGGAGCAGCAGACTTGTTGGCCGTTACTTTATTTATATTTTTAGTTGAAAAAGGAGAATTAGATGAGTGAAGAAATGTTTTTAAAAATTCTTGATTCTAGAGAAGAAAGATCCTTTAGACAAAAAGAATTAATAGATGAGTTTAATCAGACCCTTATTAGTTTTACCATAAATGCTCCAGGGATAAATAAGAATAGAGATAGTTATAATAAGATTCATAAAGAAGGATATGACTATATAATAGATGTACTTTTAAACAATAATACAAAAATATCATATAAAGAATATTTAGACAAAGATACGGGTAATGAAGCTTTTATCATTGTAAATAGGGATAGTATAGATGTTAAAAAAATTACAGTAAAAATTGAAGATAATCATATTTTAGGTAGAGTATTTGACATAGATGTATTTGATAGGGACAAAACTCAACTTAGTAGAGTTAATTTAGGCTTAAGTCCAAGAAGATGCTTAATCTGTGAGGAAAATGCTCGTGTGTGTATAAAAGAGAAAAAACATAGTTATGAGGAACTTATTAACTATGTAGATACCTTATGGAAAGTTTATATTGATAATCAATAAATCTATAAATGTATAGCTTTATTGACAAAATAAAGCTTTAATGGGATAATTATATTATGTAATTATGCGCACAACTTAATATTTAATGAGGTGAAGCGTATATGAAAAGGAAGATAGGTGTTATTGATTCTGGTGTTGGAGCACTAACAGTAGCCAAAAAGATTCAAGAGATATTACCTAATGAAGGAATCATTTATTTCGGAGATAATGGTAACGTACCCTACGGAAACCGATCAGAAGCTGAAATTTATGAGCTTACGAAAAGAATGATAGATTTTCTAATAGAAAAGGATGTTAAAGTTATAGCTGTTGCATGTAACACTATTTCTACTCTAGTAGATAAATACTTTAGCGATTATCCGATTCCAATAATAAGCATCATAGACCCAGTAAGCAAATATGTAGCAGAACTAGATTTAGACGAGGTAGGTGTTATAGCTACAAACTTTACTATAAACTCTAAAGAGTATGATAAGAAAATAGGAATGTATTCGGATAGTAGTATAAATATCATACCAGAGGCAAGTCCAGAGCTGGCTTCTTTAGTAGATAGTGGAGTATTTACAGAAGAGCAAGTTGTAGATATAGTATCTAAACATTTAGAAAATATAAGAAATAATAGTGAGAATGTAGATCATGTAATTCTTGGATGTACTCACTACCCCATAGTAGAGCATCTATTTAGAGGAGTTGCACCTGATATTACATTTATAAACCCAGCATTAGAACAAGTAAAAGAAGTTAAATCCTTACTTGATAGTAACAATTTACTTAATACGAATGGCATAATGGATTTTGAGTTATACACAACAGGTAGTAAAAAAACATACGATAAGATGTTAGATTTACTACAAATGGAAAAACCAAATAAAATAGTAGAATTAGATATTAATTATTAATACTTAGATATAAAAATAACTCCCTTTTGGGCAATGTCATTAAGTTAAGAATCGAATAAATATAATTAAGAGGAACAGAGTAT
>CAYPYI010000014.1:3515-26682 GCA_964415085.1 uncultured Tissierellaceae bacterium | reverse complement strand
ATTACCTCCTACTCGATTATATTTTATCATGAAGCTTTAATATTTCTATTAACATCTTATCTCTATACTCTTTTAAACTTTCTTTTGAATTGCCAAGATCTACAGGTCTATTTTTAATTACTTCATCTATTTCATCAAGAGCTGATAATGTTTCATCAGGAAGCTTAGTCCAGTTCGCCATATCTTCAAGCCAAAGCTCCATAGAAGGCCCTATGTGATGAATTAAGCCCTTTATACCATGGTCCCCACCACCAAGTTCAAAGTTTAATATTTGCCCTAGTATAGCGTATCTTATGCCTGGTCCATATACTATAGCTTTTTCAGCATCCTCTATACTAACAACTCCGTTTAATACTAAGTCTAATTCTTCTCTAATAACTGCAGCCTGGATTCTATTTGCAACAAATCCCAAAGCTTCTTTATTTAATACTATAGGTTCTTTCTTTATATCTATAAATAATTCTTTAGCAAATTCTATATATTTATCATCTGTTTTTTCACCCTTTGAAAGCTCAATTAGTGGTATTAGATGAGGCGGGTTATAAGGATGAGCACCTATTATACGAGAAGGATATTTTGAAAATTTAGCAATTTCAGTAATTAATAATCCAGATGTTGAAGAAGCAATTACAGTTTCTTTTCCAGTATATTTTTCAATTTCTTCTATTAAATTTTGTTTGATTTCATAATTTTCACTAACATTTTCTTGTATATAAATAGCATCTTTTACTGCATGTTCAATACTTGTAGTAAATGAGATATTATCTATAGTATTCTGAATATCTTCTTTAGATAATACATCTTCTTTATAGAGATTATTTAAACTTTCTAATATGTTTTCTTTAGCATGTATAAATTTATCTTCACTTCTGTTATAAAGGTTAACTTTGTATCCTTCTTTAGCAAAAGCAATGCTGAAACTTGAACCGATTACACCAGCACCCATAATAGCAATTGTTTTCATGAAAATCATTCCTTTTATTTAATATAATAACTCAATCTTTTAAATATATACCCTATATATCTTAATTTATGGAATTACTTTATAAATTTTACTATAAAGTGTTATAATATACTTTAATATAAATTTAACATATAATGTTGACACTACTACAAATGTAGTACTATAATAGAACTATCTATTATAGGAGGAGCATATATGAAGAAATTATCTAATTCTGAAATGTATATAATGTTACAAATTTTATCGTGTGATAGAGATCTATATTTTAGTGAAATAGTTGATTTATTGGGTGAGAAGAATTGGGCAGAAAGTACAATAAGAAGCTTTTTAAGTAGAATAATTAATAAAGGATATTTGATGGTGATTAAAGAGGGTAAAAGAAATAAATATAGAGTAATTGTATCTGAAAAAGAAATAATAGAAAAAAGTAAAAACATTATAGAGAAGATTTATGAAAATTCTATAAAGACATTTATTGCAGAGCTTTATGATTCAAACTTGCTAACAGATGAGGATTTGTTAGAAATAAGAGAATATATTGATGAGAAAGTAAATTAGGTATCCTTGATATATCTAGGAGGAAAATTATGAACCAAAATAAAATAAAAATAAAAGGTATTTACATAATTGAAATTATGGCTTTACTAGTATTTATAAGTATTATATCAAGCTCTTGTGTTCCAAATATAGAAGATTTATCAGAAGAGGAAAAATTGTATTATTTTAAAACACAAAATATAAAGGAAAATAATAAACTAAATAAAATATTAAGTAAACTGGATTTTAAGGATAAATATAAATTTAACAGTGTTGAGATAAAATCTGACAAAGATCCATTTGAAATAAATATAAAACTAAAAATAAAAAATGGTAAGGTAGCTAAAAAAGATGATTTTAGAATAGATGCATCAATTCTATTTGCATTATCTGAAGACCTAGACTATATTAGTTTTTTTGTTTTTAATGATGAAGAAGAATTTTTTATATTTTCAAGAGAAGAAGTAGATGATGAAATGATATCAATATTTGGAGAAGACACAAAAAAGTTAGGTTCTACTTTAACAAACTTTACAAAGCTTCATAAATATTATCAAGTTGTAAAGAACAATAATAATGATTTAGTTATAGATTCACATATAGGGGACTTAATAGAATCAAATATAGATGTGATTATATCGGAATCAAAAGATAATAATTCACTAGAATATAATAAAATTATTTCGGAGAATGGAAGTTTGGATTATATATTAGAACAGTTCCTTAAAAGAAATGTAAAAAATGATAGAAGAGGAGAAATATTAAAACGTGCGGCTATAGACTTATTAGGTCCAATTAATAATGTTCAAAATTCAGATAGTTTGAAGCCACTGGAGTGGTATAAAGAATTAGAAATACTTACCCCAGTTAAACTAAATACTGACTTAATTAATTATGATAATGAATATAAACAGTTAGTTTATAATGCCTATTATGATAAATTTAATAATATGGATTTTTTAGAAGAAGATGCATTTACTATAGTCGGTATTGATATAAAAGGTGTATTTGAAAATGAAAACATATTAAAAATATACTCAATTACTAGAAGTATAAATGCTTTACTATATGAAAATGGTGAGATTATAAATATTTGTGATTATACTATACCTAATATTGTTGTTTACGAGAAAGTAAATGATAAATATATTTTGAAAGAGATGATAGAACCCAATATTAATGAGCCAATAGAAAAAGAAATTGAAAGAATGGTTGCAGATAATATAGATATAAAAAATGATTTTTTAAATATTTCTTACGATATACTTAATGAAGATATTCAGAAAAATATAAAATGTATTATGGAAAAAAATAGAATAAAAAAATACAATATAGATAATTTTTTAGATAAAAGGAGTGCGAAAGCACTCCTTTTATTAGATTTAAAAAGAAAATGGTAAATAAAAGTTTAAAATCGAGAAAGATGGATATAAATATAACAATATATGGAGGTGTTTATATGTTAAAAAATAAAGTAGCTGTTGTAACTGGAGGTACAAGAGGTATAGGATTTGCAATTGTAAAAAAATATTTGGAGAATGGTGCAAAGGTTATTTTAACTGGATCAAGGCATGAAACTGTAAATGATGCAGTTGAAAAACTAAAAAAATTGAATAATGAATTTATAGTTGAAGGAATGGTAATTGACTTATCAGATCCTGAAGATATAAATAATTATTTTAATATGATTGTAGAAAAATATAACTCACTTGATATCTTAGTAAATAATGCTGGAATATCTCAAAGGGAAAGTATATATGACTATAGGCCAAAGGATTTTGATTATATAATGGATTTGAATGTTAATTCAATATTTTATACATCGCAAAGTGCTGCTAGAATCATGAAAAACCAAGGTGGCGGAGTTATTTTAAATACTAGCTCTATGGTAAGTATATATGGACAACCTAGTGGAGTTGGATATCCTGCATCAAAATTTGCTGTTAATGGTATAACCAAATCTTTAGCTCGTGAATTGGGGCCTGATAATATAAGAGTAAATGCTGTTGCGCCTGGAGTTACTAATACAGATATGGTAAAAGCATTACCAGATGAATTAATAAAACCTCTTATAGCGACAATACCTTTAAAAAGAGTTGCCGAACCAGAAGATGTTGCTAATGCATTTTTATTTTTAGCAAGTGATATGGCAAGTTATATAACTGGAGAAATTTTGTCAGTGGATGGAGCAGCAAGAAGCTAAAAGGCCTTAGGGCCTTTTTTTATTTGTAGAAAAAATATAATTTATATTAATTATTAAAAAAAATTTGACAAATCGAAAAATAGATACTATAATGATAATTGTAATCAATACAATAATGAAACCGATACAAATGGAGTTGGTAATATGAAACATGAAATTAATTATTTAAAAGATTACCTAGAAAGTTATAAAATAAATGTTTCAAATATTAGAATCTTTATCCTAGATATTTTATTAAGTTCAGATAATCATTTAACAGCAGATGAAATTTATAAAGAATTGAAAAATATTATGCCTACATTATCAAAAACTAGTGTTTATAATACTTTGGATTTATTTATAGAAAAAGAGCTTATAAAATCTGTAAAGTTAGATGAAAAGGAAACAAGATTTGATATAAAAACAAGTCCACATGGTCATTTTAAATGTATGAAATGCAATAAAGTATATGATTTTGATATTAATAATGTAAGATACAAAGATCTAGAAGATTTTGAAATATTAAAAAATGATATTCAATTATATGGTCTTTGTAAAAACTGTAGATAAATATAAGGAGGATTATTATTATGGAAGAAAAAAGAATGAAATTATTAGGACAAGAATTCCCAGAAATGGAAGTAGTTACAACTCATGGTGTTAAGAAATTACCACAAGATTATAAAGGTAAATGGGTAGTGTTATTTTCACATCCAGGAGATTTTACACCAGTATGTACAACAGAATTTATTGAGTTTTCAAGAAGAGACAAGGATTTTAAAGAACTAAATGCAGAACTTGTTGGATTATCTGTAGACCAAGTATTCTCTCATATTAAGTGGGTTGAATGGATTAATGAGAATTCAGATGTAACAGTTCCATTCCCAGTAATAGCTGATGAGTTAGGAAGAGTTTCTAATGAATTAGGAATGATCCACCCAGGTAAAGGTACTAATACAGTAAGAGCAGTATTTATAATGGATGATAAGGGAATAATTAGACTTATCATGTACTACCCACAAGAAGTAGGTAGATCAGTAGATGAAATATTAAGAGCATTAAAAGCACTTCAAGTAGCAGATGAAAATAAAGTTGCAATACCAGAAAATTGGCCAAATAATAACTGGATAGGTAGTGACGTAATTGTTCCACCAGCAGCGACAGAAGAAGATGTTAAGAAAAGATATGAACAAGAGAAAAATGGCGAATTAAAACTTAAAGATTGGTGGTTCGCTCACAAAAAATTAGACTAATGTATTAAAAAAAGGAGCTATCTTAGAAAAGATAGTTCTTTTTATTTGTTTTATAAATTTTTATTATATGGATTATTAGTATTAACAAGAATTGTTTTTAAGTTTTGATCCCATGCTACTTCAAAATCAAAAAGTACACCTATATCTCGAAGTTTAAAATAGTTATTACCATCAATAGTATATGCATCTAAACTTATCTTCTCACCATCTTTATAAATAATTGATTTATTTAAAACGGCTTGCCTACCTTTGTTATCTTTTTTCTCTAACTCTCCACCTACACTAGTATAACTATGATTAGATAAAAGTTCTATAGCTGATGTATTTGGGTTCCAAGAAACATCAAAGTGTTTATTTGTTGTATCTAAAATCTTAGCTAAGTCTCTAAGTTTGAAATAATTGTTATCGTTAATTTTGTAAGCATCTAATGACACATTTTTATTGTTAAGTAAAAAATTAGAATTAGACTTTTGTGCTAATATATTTTTAGATTCACTTTTTTTATTTATATTATTATCAACAACTTCTAGATATATGTATTCTGAACCTACAGCCTCTTCAGTATATTCTACTAGATATAAGCCTGGTTCTTTAAATTCAATATAATTTCCTACATCATAATAGATAAGGCCTATGGAATTTTGATCTATATCTTCTAGATTAATCTCAGGTAATCCAGTTTCAAATAATTCAGCTTTCCCTTTTACAAAGACTTTATCTCCAAGATCATAATCATTTTTGTCCTTATTAAAATTTAGTTTGAAAGCATCAAAAATAACAGGTCTATCATTTAATATAACTTTTGAATTAATAGAAGCTGTAACATTTATTACACCTGGAGTCTCATCAGACTCTTCAGCTTTTATTACTTTAGTTACATCGAATGATGGAGTTTTTAGTGTTCCATCTTTTAGGATAAATGAAGACTGTGCTTGTGACTGATTTGAAAATATTGCTAGAATTAATAAAATAACTATTACCACATTTAAAAATTTAGATTGGTTTTTGATTCTTGACATAAATAATCTCCTCCTTATAAGTGTATATACAAATATGGTAACATAGTATGATTATTTAATTTATAATAAAGTCTTTAATTAAATAAATTATGATATAATATTATTAATCAGACAATTCTTAAGGGGGATTAATATGAAATTAAATTATGAATTAAAAAATATCTGGGAAGAAGTAGATGAAAAAACTTATGAAGATATATTTTATTTTTCAGAAGATTATAAAAAATTCCTAGATAATAGTAAAACTGAAAGATGGGCAACAAGAGAAATTGTAAAAAGACTTGAAGATAGCGGATTTGAAAATATTGAAAATCTTATTAAGAAAAGAAAGAAAATTAAAGCAGGAGATAAACTTTACAAGGTTAACAAAGAAAAAAATGTAGCAGCTTTTGTAATAGGTAAAGAAGATATAAGTGAAGGTTTAAATATTATTGGGTCACACTTAGATTCACCGAGATTAGACTTAAAGCAAGTACCACTTTATGAAAATAGTGATTTAGCATATTTTAAGACACATTATTATGGTGGTATAAAAAAATATCAATGGATAGCAATGCCATTAGAACTTCATGGTGTGGTAATAAATAAAAATAATGAAAAAATTGATATAGTTATAGGAGAAGATGAGAAAGATCCAGTTATGTATATAACTGACTTACTTCCACACTTAGCGAAAGATCAAATGTCTAAAAAAGCAAATGAATTTGTAGAAGGCGAAAGTTTAAATATATTAATTGGTAGTATTCCAAGCAAAGATAGTGAAAAAGATAAAGTAAAAGATAATATACTTAAAATTTTATATGAAAAATATAATATTACAGAGGAAGACTTTGTATCAGCAGAGTTAGAAATAGTTCCTCATGGTAAAACTAAAGATGTAGGTCTTGATAGAAGTATGATATCAGGATATGGTCATGATGATAGGGTATGTGCTTATACTTCACTTGAGGCAATTATAAATACTAATAAACCAAATAGAACTTCTCTTGCATTATTTATAGATAAAGAGGAGATAGGTAGTACAGGAAATACTGCTATGGGATCTATGTTTATAGAGAACTTAATAACGGATGTAATTTATTTAATGGATAATGAGTATAATATATATAAAACTAAAAAAGCATTAGAAAATTCATATGCATTATCAGCAGATGTAGCTGCATGTTATGATCCAGAGTTTGCTTCAGCATATGAGATAAATAACTCAGCTGAATTAAATAAGGGTATAACTATAGTAAAATATACAGGATCAAGAGGAAAAGGCGGATCTAGTGATGCAAATCCTGAGTTTATAGCTCTTATTAGAAATCTATTTAATGAAAAAGATATTATATGGCAAACTGGAGAACTTGGTAAAACTGACCAAGGCGGAGGGGGAACTATAGCTTATATACTTGCTGAGTATGGTATGGAAGTGTTAGACTGTGGAGTACCAGTTATAAGTATGCATGCACCTTATGAGTTAGTAAGTAAAGCAGATGTTTACATGACATATAAAGGATATGAAGCATTCTATAATATGTAAATATATAAATAGAAAACGGGTTAACTTATATAATAAGTTAGCCCGTTTTTTTACATATATTTATTGGGGATACTTTTGTGTTAATTTAAGTATATACATACAATGTAAACTAGATGTAAAATATAATATTAATAATTGTAAAATATTATCAAAAAAAATTGCAAAAAGGGTATATTTATATATAATTAAGATGAATACAAAAAGTAGGTGGATAAATGAAAAAAGTAAAAGAAGTATTTTTACTAGTTCTATTAATTATAGTTTCCTTTGGAATACTAACAGGTGGATTTTATTTCTTGCTAGGAAATAGTATTGAAACTGGCAATCCAATTGTAGAAGATACTGTTTTAGATAAAGAATATCAAAATACAAATAAAAAAACAGAAAAAAATAAATCAGATGTAGAGAAGAATGAGATAGTTATAAAAAAAGATAAAAAAACTACAATTTTAGCAGCAGGGGATATGATGTATCATATGCCACAAGTAAGATCAGCATATGATGGAAATGGATATAATTTTAATGGGAATTTGAAATTTATAAAAGACTATACTTCTAAAAATGATATTAATATTGTTAATTTTGAAACTGTTGCAGCTGGAAATGATAAGCCATTTTCAGGTTTTCCATCATTTAATTCCCCAGAAGAAACTATAGATAGTATAAAATATGCTGGTTTTAATATTGTTAATTTAGCTAATAATCATATACTAGATCAAGGATATAATGGTTTGGTTAATACTATAGAAAGAATTGAGAAAAATGACTTAGAATATATTGGAGCTAGTCGAGAGTTTGAAAATAAGCATATTATTAAAAATGTAGATGATTTAAAAATAGGATTTTTATCATATAGCTATGGATTCAATGGTAATGAACAAAGATATACTAAAGATCAACTTTATAGCTATGTAAATAAAATAGATTTGGAAGAAATAAGAAAAGATATAGATTTTTTAAATGAAGAAAAAGTAGATTTTATTGTCTTATATATTCATTGGGGAAATGAGTATATAAATACTCCAAGTTCGTCTCAAGTAAGTTTAAAAGAAGAATTATTTAATATGGGAATTGATGTAATACTAGGAAGTCATCCTCATGTAGTACAGACGTCTGAATATATAGAAGATGAGGACAATGATAAATTTGTAATATATTCAATGGGAAATTTTATATCAAATCAAAGAAAAGAAATAATGAAAAATCCTTATACTGAAGATGGACTAATGGTTAATTTAGAACTTGTTAAGACACATGATGGAAAGAAAAAAATTAGAAATATAAATTATATACCGACGTGGGTTTATAAATATAAAACTGATAAATATAATTATGAAATAATTCCTATTAAAGATGCTCTTGAAGGAAAAATAGAAGTATATAACTTAGAAAATATAAGAAATAATTTAAATGATTCCTATAAAAGAACAATGGATATAATTAATAAAAAGATATAAAAATGAATATTTTTATATCTTTTTTGTTATTATAATTTATTTAAGACAATATCATTTACGATATTAGGGATTGATATATCAACTACTACAACATCACCTGTATATTTCTTATTATTAACAAGACCTATCTTGTTCAAGTGAAAAGTTACTGTAAGATCAGCCATAATTGAAACTCCCATTGGTTTTTTGGTATCAACATTAAGTCCTGAAGGAGTATCTACGGAAGCAATATAATTTGCATTTTCATTTATAAGAAGAATTATGTCTTTGTATAATCCTTCTATATTTCTAGATAGGCCAATACCGAATATACTATCTATTAAAACATCATTCTTATTAAGACTGTTTTTAAATTCTTCTATATTTTTATTGTTTTCAATTATAGAAAAATCTACATTCATTTTTTTTAATATGTTAAGATTTATATTAAAATCAGCTGTAGCCTTATCTAAATCTCCAATAATAAAAAGATCTATACTTTTACCACTATTATATAAGTGCCTAGAAATAGCAAGTCCGTCACCACCATTATTTCCTACTCCACATATAATTGTATAGCTTTTATAATGGTCAATTTGATCTTTAAATCTTATAGCAGCATTTTCCATAAGAACAATACTTGGAATGTCCATTTTTTCTATTGCATAATTATCCATAAGTTTCATTTGCTTACTAGTAATATTAATAATACCACCTCATTAAATAAAACAGGGGTAAACCCCTGTTTTTATAATATTTCAAATATTTCATCTAAATCAGGAAGTGTTGATAATTCATAAACTTTTTTCCAAATTAAATTACCTTCTTCATCTATTAAAAAATTAGCTCTTTCAGATGCATTTAATTTTTCATTATAAATATCTAAGTCTTTAGCAACTTTAGCAAGAGGTTTAAAGTCTGATAAAATATTTAATTTTTCAAGAGACAATACACTTGCCCAAGCTTTTTTTGAAGGTTCAGGGTCAACACTTAAACCTAAGACAACCACATTTTTTTCTTCAAATTTATCATAGTTTCTTTCCAAAGCTCTCATTTGGTCTGTACAAACTGAGGTCCAAGCAAGCGGATGAAAAGAAAGTAGTACCTTCTTACCTTTATAGTCACTTAGACTTATATCATCACCATGTTGATTTCTTAATGTGAAGTCATTAATTTTACTACCTACTTCAATATTAGACATATAATCCCTCCTATTGTTTTAGTAATCTTCTTATTAAAATATTACCCACTTAAACTTGCTTCACACATAAGTTATATATTGAATGCTACAGGGTATTAATGTATTATAGATAAAAGGAAAGGAGATTTAGAATGATATCAAATTTAAATGAAAACTTAATAATTGCATTAGGACTAATAATACCAGGACTTATGACAGGAATGGGAGCACTTCCTATTTTTTTTACTAAAAAAGTATCCCAAAGATTATTAGATATATTACTTGGTGGAGCTGCTGGAGTCATGCTTGCTGCAACATGTTTCTCACTAATTATGCCTAGTATAGAAGCGGGTGGAGGAGATTTAAAAGCAGTACTTATAACTTCATTAGGTATATTTTTAGGAGCTGTTTTTTTAGATGTTATAGATAGATATCTTCCTCATGAACACTTAATAGGACATAGAGTAGAAGGTGGAGATCCTGAATCACTAAAAAAAATATGGCTATTTATTTTTGCAATAACAATTCATAATATACCAGAAGGTATGGCAACAGGAGTTGCATTTGGTACAGACAATGTAATGAATGGTGTTACAATAGCTCTTGGAATAGGACTACAAAATATGCCAGAGGGTCTAGCAGTAGCATTAGCTTTAGTAAGAGAAAACTACAAAGTTAAGACAGCATTTATAATAGCATTACTTACTGGGCTAGTAGAACCTATAGGTGCTTTGTTAGGATATGCACTAGTTAGTGTTTTTGATCCTTTATTAGGATTTATATTAGCATTTGCAGGTGGTGCAATGTTATTTGTTATAAGTGATGAAATAATACCTGAAACACATAGTAATGGATATGAAAGAGAAGCAACATATGGAATAGTAATAGGATTTATAGTAATGATGATACTTGATGTAACTTTAGGTTAAAATCTAGCTTTTGCTAGATTTTATTTTTATATAAAATAATAAGGGTATAAATATATAAATACAAGGAGGGTTTACTATGAATTACAAAGAAATTGATAATTTAATAGAAAAAAGGCAGAATGAATTTAAAGAAATTAGTGATAAAATTTGGTCTTATAGGGAACCAGCTTTTAAAGAGTATAAATCTTCAATACTTCAACAAGATTTTTTAAAGGACAAAGGATTTACAATCGAGAATAATCTTGCAGGAATAGAAACAGCTTTTAAAGCAAGGTTTGGAGATAGTGGTCCAGTTATAGGTTTTTTAGGTGAATTTGATGCTTTACCAGGATTATCTCAAGAAGAAGATAACCCAGATAAAAAAGAGATAGAAGATGGGAATAATTGGGGACATGGATGTGGGCACAATTTACTAGGCACAGCATGTATGCAAAGTGTTGTTGCAATCAAAGAATACTTAGAGAATAATAATATTGATGGTAGTGTTATATATTTCGGATGTCCAGGTGAAGAAGGCGGGGCAGGAAAAGCCTTTATGCAAAGAGAGAAAGTATTTGATGAAGCAGATATTTTCTTAACATGGCACCCTATGTCAATAACAGCAGGTGCAAAAGGTTCTCTTGCTAATGCGAGAATATATTATAGATTTAAAGGAGTAAGTTCTCATGCAGCAGTTGCACCACATTTAGGTAGAAGTGCTCTAGATTCTATTGAGCTTATGAATGTTGGAGTAAATTATTTAAGAGAACATATAATTCCAGAAGCAAGAATTCATTATGCGGTTACTAACACTGGGGGGACAGCACCAAATGTTGTTCAAAGTTATGCAGAAGTTTTATACGCAATAAGGGCTCCAGAAAATGATCAATTAGAGGAACTTATTGAAAGAGTCAATAATATTGCAAAAGGTGCAGCTTTAATGAGTGGAACAGATGTAGAAATACAAATAGTTAGTGCTTATGCTAATGTTCTAAAAAACAAAACTTTAGATAATTTAATGTATAGTCATATTAAAGAAATTTATCCTTTAGAATATGATGAAAAAGACTATGAATATGCAGAAAGATTTTATCCTTATGTAGATAAAAATGAAATACAAAACTATAAAAGAATGGCTAAAAATTATTTAGATGATTATAAGGATGTATTAAATGGGCCATTAGCAGATATATATTTCCCTCCTAGCAATCTAAAGCTAGGTTCAACAGATGTTGGAGATGTAAGTTGGAATAAACCTACTTCTTGGTTTTCTGGTGTAACTTATACCCTTGGAACTCCTATGCATTCATATCTTGCAGTAGCACAAGGAAAGTCATCAATAGCTATAAAGGGTATGTCTGCGGCAGCAAAGGTTATGGCTAGAACTGCAATTGATGTATTTGAAGATAATGAGATAATAAAAAAAGCAGAAGAAGATTTTAAAAATGAACTAGATGGAAGAGAATATAAATCAATGATACCAAAAGATACAACTTATGGATTAATATAAAATAAAAAAGATAAAAACTTATTTAAGTTTTTATCTTTTTTAATCTAATTCTATAATTAAGTTTGAACAAATATTATCGTCAGACCATATTCTTAAACCTATATCTCTTTTTAAGTATTTATCTAAATCCTTTAGTTTAACTTTTTCATAAACAACATATAATGATTCTGGTTTATTGTCTTTATCATACTCAACTTTATTACTCATTGTAAAGATATTTGAGTTTGTTAGATCAAAAATTTCCAACTTATCTTCAGATATCATTTTATTTTTTACACGAACCTTAAGATTATTATCATCCAAAGATATGTAAGATGCATAATAATCGAAACTTGAAACATCAAGATTATTTAAAATACTTACCTCATTAGCACTATCAGCTTTAACTTTATTATTAAAAGAATTATTAAGTTTTATTGTAAATATACTAAGTATAATTATAGCTATTATTATCACAAATATTTTTGAAGACATATTATTATCTTTCATATTAACCTCCTAAATTAACTACTATACCAATAATACATCTTAATTATTAATATAAAGAAACATAATTCTTAAATAATTCTTAATTTTAAATTGATTCAAACTATTCTCTTTCTTGTATAGTTACAACGATGCTATCTCCTGGTTGTTTATTAATAGATTTTCTTATATCTTTTCTTATTCCGATTATATGATTTTTTGTTTTCATTCTGACTAAACTTCCATCATAAGGATATCCATCAAAAGTAGCATGTACTTTAACTCTAGCTTTATTAAATTCTTTTTTCACGTCATATGGGAAAAATATATATGCTGCATCCATATCATCTACTTTTATTATAGTTGCCTCGAATTTATATATCTTATTATTCATATAAAATCTCCTTTGAATTAATATTTTATTAATTTTACAATGATTACATATAATTATATAATAAACTTACCTTTAAAGGGGGGAGTAAAATTAAATATAAAAGATCATTAGATGGAATTGATTATACTATTGAAATAAAAAAAGTGAAAAATATAAACTTAAGAATTAATAAAGACAGTGAAGTAATTGTATCTTGCAATAAAAATACAAGCAAGGACAGAATAGAAAAAATGATACTTGCAAACAAAGAGTTTATTGAAAAAGCAATTGAAAAAACAAATAAAAGAAGAAAAGAGTTTAAAAAATATAAAGAAAATTTAGAAGGTAAAATTAAATATTTGTCTAAAGTATATGAAGTTGAATTCAAAGATTTAGATGATTCTTATAACTATATAATAAATGAAGATGATAATAATATCATTTTTAATGAAAATAAAATAATAGAGGATAAATCTAATTTTATTGAGAAGTTTTATGATGAGAAATGTGAGATTATTTTTAATGATTCTTTAAATAGAATGTATAAACTTATAGAAAATGTAAATATTGAATATCCAAACTTAGAATATAAATATGCTAAAAGCACCTGGGGTAAGTGTTATGTGAATAAAAATAAAATAGTTCTTAATAAGCATCTAATAAAAACAGATGTAGATTTAATAGATTATGTTGTACTTCACGAACTAGTACATTTTAAATATATATATCATGACAAGAATTTTTATGATTTGTTATATAAACTCATGCCTGATGCAAAATATAGAAGAAAAAGGTTAAATGAAGAATATTATTTTGATATCATATGACAAATTGTTAATCAATTTTAATAAAATGTTATTTTTATTATTTAGAAATAAATGATACTAACAAAATAAGTAATACACTTATTTAAAAAAATTATAAAAATATAAGGTTTACAAAAATTGGGTTAAAATAGGTGTAAATTAAATATATATTTTGAAAGGTTTTACAAATGATGTTGTACTATGTTTACAAACGTTTGTTAAGAAATACTCATAAATAATAAAATGTAAACGATTTATGTGTTGAAAATAGTGGCATTGAAATAGATTACACTTGATATAAGACGAAGAAATTGTTAAATAATTTTAAATGAAATTTATGGGTAGTATTATTAAAATATTAAGAAGATAGAAAGTGAGGTAATAAAAATGACAGCAAAAGAAATTATGAATAGTCCTCTGCTTTATATATTAGTAGTAGCAGGGATAGTAAGTATATTTTTGATTGCAATGTTTTTCTTTCAAAGAGCAAGAAAAAGAGCATTAGAAATGGGAGTTAGTAATGAAAAAATTAAATCAGTTATCAAAAGTTCTATAATTTTTTCAATTATACCATCAATATCAATAATCATTGGACTTATAACTTTAACACCTTTATTAGGTATACCTTGGCCATGGTTTAGATTATCAGTAGTAGGTTCATTAGGATATGAGCTTACAGCAGCAGATCTTTCAGTACAAAGTGCAGGTTTTGCAGATTTAGCAGAATTTAGTGCAAATGGTGATGGAAAGACATTTGGTGCAATAATGCTTGTAATGAGTATAGCAATAATGGGTGGAATGGTATTTAATATTTTCGCATTGAAAAAAGTTCATACAGGTGTAGCAGATGCAGGTGAAAAGGATAGTCCTTTTAGAGAGTTAGCTCTATCAGTACTAACTATAGGAATGTTTAGTGTATTTGTACCAACACATTCACTACGTTCACCAATACACGCATTAACTTTAATAATAAGTGCTGCAGTTACTTATATTTTAACTAAAATCTCTAAAGAATTTAATATTAAATGGCTTGGAGATTATGTAATGAGTTTTGCATTAATAATTGGTATGGCAGCAGCGGTAGTTTTAAATAATATAATGGGATAGGAGGAAATATAATGAGAAGTGAATATATGGAAAAAACATATTCCTATGGTATAATTGCAACAATAATAGCAATAGGAATAATGCTTATAATACCAGCAGTAGTTTGTACAGTTTATGGAGTTTGGCCTCCACTTTCTTTAGTAGCATCAGTAGCAGGCCCACTTTTAGCTTTATATGTACCAATAGCACTTGCAGAGCAATTATCAATGATTCCAATAGCAGGAACAACAGCTTACTTAAATTCAATAATGGGTAATGTAATGAACATTAAGTTTCCTTGTTACTTATCCGCAATTGATAGTGTTGATGCAAACCCAGGAACTGAAATGGCAGATGTAATGGGTATGATCGCAATAACAGTATCAGGTATGGTTACAATAATAGTTGTAGCAGCAGGAGTATTTTTACTTGTACCATTAGAACCAGTTTTAACTAGTGATACAGTAACTACAGCTATTAATTATATAATGCCAGCTTTATACGGTAGCATGGGTATATCTGCATTTATAGGAACATCAGCAGGTAAGTACAATGCTCCAAGAAGACCTTTAGTTGCAGTTATAGCTCTAGCTATAGTATTTGGATATAGCTTTATAAAAGGACCAATAGAAAACACAGGATATGCAATGTTAATAATGTTAGTAGTAACAGTATTAATATCATATGTATTATATAAACAAGGCATTTTAAAACTTTATAAAAAAGAAGAAAATTAATATAAGAGTCCGCTTAGTCGGACTCTTAATTAAAAATAAGGAGGAAACTTTATGGAAGATATATTAAAAGGAGCTTATGCTTATGCAGAGCCTTTTACAAAAGATGGTAAATTAGTTGATTACATTCCAGCACTAGCAAAAGCTGATAAAAATAAATTAGCTGCATCTATTATAGATGAAGATGGTAATGTTTATGAAATTGGAGATGTTGATATTAAATTTAGTATGATGAGTATAGTTAAAGTAATATTATACTTAATAGCACTTGAAAATTATGAATTCGATGAAATAACAAATTTAATAGGCTTAAAAGGATCATCAAAACCATATAACAGTTTATTAGATTTAGAAATGTCAAATGATAAAAAGCCAGTTAATCCTTTTATAAATGCAGGTGCCTTAGTTACAAGTTATTTAATTTATAATAAATTTAAAGAAAAGTCTGTAGATGTAATATTAGATAAGGTGAGAAGCCTTTCAGGAAATGATTCTATAGATTATGATAGATCAATAATAGAAGCTGGAAAAGGTGGAGGACAAGCAAATAAAGCAATTATCTACTCATTACAAAATAATAATGTAATACCAAAAGATGTTGATGTAATGGAAGTTTTAGATATTTATGGAATTGCTTGTGCGATAATGGTTGATACAAGAGATTTAGCAGCTATTAGTTATGTTTTATCAACAGGTGGCTATAATAACAAAAATGAAAAGTTAATGGATAAAGAACATGCAAGGATATTAAGAACCTTAATGGCAGTATGTGGAACATATGATTATGCAGGAGACTTTGCAGTTGAAATTGGATTACCTGCTAAAAGTGGAGTTGGCGGAGGAATAATGGCAACTACCAATAAGAAAATAGGACTTGCAACTTATTGTCCAGGTCTTGATCCAAGAGGAAACTCAGTAGTTGGTATAAAACTACTAGAATATATATCAGAAAAATTAGAATTAGGTATTTACTAAAACAGATGCATAAGCATCTGTTTTATTTATATAAGTAAGAATAATCAAAAATTGTTACTATATATAAGTAAAGGGTAATTATAATAAAAGATAGGAGGACTGACATGACAGATAATAAGCTTAAGAATGGATTAATAATTATATTACTTGTATTATTAATAATTTTAGTATTTTCAAAAGTATATTATATATTTGAGCCTGTATTCGACATATTAATTATGTTTGTGGGGCCAGTTATCATAGGAGGTTTTATCTACTATTGGTTAAGACCTATAACTAGAAAGTTATCTAAAGGGAAATTTAAAAAATATAAAGGATTAATTAGTATAGTTGTAATTTTAGTATTTTTTATATTTATTTCAGTTGTAATATCCTTATCAGGAGTAAAATTGAAGGAGGAATTTCAAAGTTTTGTTTATCAAATAGTAGACGAAGATAGTGGAATCATTAATAATATAAATTCGGAATTATCGAAAATAAATATAGATATGAGTATGTTTAATAAGTATGTTGGAGAAATGAAAGAAAAAATAATTGATTTTTTATCAAATGTACCAAAAATGTTTTCTAGTATTGGAGATTTTGCTACACAGATAACATTAATACCTTTTGTTTTGTTTTATTTATTAAAAGAAGAGGATGAGATAGCTTATAGTATAAAAAATAGATTAAATTCTAAGTATAAAGAAGATGAATTAGACTTATTGAAAGATTTAGATAGTGTTTTATCAACATATATAGTAGGACAATTATTAGTAGCATTAATTATAGGGGCACTGATGTTCATAGGATACTTGATAATTAAAATGCCAAATCCGCTACTTCTTGCAACATTTTCAGTAGTGACTGCTGTAATTCCTTTAATTGGAGCATTCTTAGGAATAATACCAGCATTATTTTTATCTCTTACAATAGGCTTTGATATGTTTATAAAAGTGATAGTTCTTTCTATAATAGTTCAGCAATTAGAAGGTAATTTAATAACTCCAAATCTAATGGGGAAAAGATTAAATATACATCCGTTTATAGTTATGATAGTTATAATTATAAGTATTAATTTATTAGGAATATTTGGTGCATTCATAGGAATACCTCTTTATCTATTAATAAGTATAAGTATGAAAGAAATTATAAAAATGAGGAAAAATATAAGATGAGTAATTAGAAGGAGTGGTTTTGTGAAAAATATTTTATTAAATCGAACTTTAGATTCTCATAAAGGAACATTTGGAAGAGTAGCAGTTATAGCAGGTAGCAGGGGAATGACAGGTGCACCATGCTTGGTATCAAATAGTGCACTTAAAACAGGATCAGGCTTAGTATATCTACTAACAGCTAATTCCTTAGTAGATATATTAAGTATAAAATTAACTGAGCCAATTATAAAAGGATTTGGAAGTAAAGAAAAAGAATTTTTAAGTTTTGACTCATATAATGATATATATGAAGCATTAGAAAATATGGATGTTTTAGTTTTAGGTCCTGGAATTGGTGTATGTGAAGAAAGAAAAAAATTAGTCAGAGCAATTTTATTAAATTCAAACATTCCAATTGTATTAGATGCAGATGGGCTAAACTGTATAAAGGATGAGTTAGATGTCCTTAAGAATAAAAAAAGTGAGATAGTAGTAACACCACATCCTGGAGAAATGGCCAGATTACTAAAATTACCAACAAAGGAAATACAAGAAAACAGAGAAAAAATAGCTATGGATTTTTCTAAAGAGTATAGTGTTACAGTGGTACTAAAGGGAAAAAATACCGTTGTTGCCTCCCAAAATGGTGAAAAATATATTAATATGACTGGAAACCCAGGCATGGCAACAGCAGGAAGTGGAGATGTCTTATCGGGAGTTATAGGAAGTTTGATAGGTCAAGGGATTGATACATATGAAGCGGCTAAACTTGGTGTGTATATACATGGTCTAGCAGGTGATATATCTTCAAATGAAAAAAGTGAATATGGAGTAATAGCTAGTGATATACAAGATAATATTCCTTATGCTATAAAAAGTATAGTAGTATAAAAAATATTTAAAAGATCTAATTTATTTATAAAATTAGATCTTTTTTTAAAAAAAATTATTTATTATATTGAAATAGTGTCTCTTATATAATATAATCTCAAACAGACAGAAATAAGGGGTGATAGATATAATTGCTATACTTTTTAATAACCTATCAAATAGAGTTAGTCTAATAATACTTTTGGCTTTTGTATTATCTCAAGTAGGTATGTTTCAAAAATTAGTTTCTAAAAAAGAAATAGATAAAAAAGAAACCATTATACTTATTATGATATTTGCTTCTATTGGTATTATAGGTACATATACAGGAGTTAAAGTAAATAATGCGCTTGTAAATGCAAGAGTAATAGGGGTATTTGTTGGAGGATTACTTGGTGGACCAGTAGTGGGGATATTTTCAGGTGTTTTAGCTGGAGCACATAGATATATTATAGATATAAATGGATTTTCTGCCCTGGCTTGTGCTATATCAACTACTTTAGAGGGAGTTCTAGCTGGATATTTAAAGAAATACTTTGATAAGAGCGATCAAAAAGTCTTATTTTCCTTTGTGTGGGGAGTAATTGCAGAAATAATGCAGATGATTATAATACTTATTGTAGCAAAACCATATAAAGAAGCTGTAGAACTTGTAAAACTAATTGGAATTCCTATGATAATAGCAAATGGTCTAGGAATAGCAGCTTTTATATTTATAGTTGAAAGATTCTTAGAAGAGGTTGAGAAAGAAGCTGCTTATCAGGCTCAGTCAGCGCTTAAAATAGCCAATAAAACTTTGAAATATTTTAGAAAAGGATATAATAAAGAGATTGCAGAAAAAGTGGCTAATATAATTAAATCAGAATTAGATATAGATGCAGTTGCTTTAACAGATACTGAAAAAATATTAGCACATGTTGGTGTTTCAGATGATCATCATTTATATGGTGTTAAACTTCAAACTCAAATAACAAAGGATGTAATAGAAAAGGGAAACTATATAGTATCTAATAATAAAGAAGAAATAAATTGTAGTAATAAAAATTGTAAATTAAGATCAGCAGTAATAGTACCATTATATGAAAAGGATAAGGTAATTGGAACACTTAAACTCTATAAAACTAAGGAAAAGGCAATAACTGATGTAGAAAGGGAAATAGCTGTAGGATTAGCAAGAATATTCTCAACCCAAATTGAGTTATCAAAATTAGACATGCAAGAAGAGTTACTAACAAAAGCAGAGCTTAAGATGTTACAAGCACAAATAAATCCTCATTTTTTATTTAATGCAATAAATACAATAAGCTCCTTAATAAGAGTTAATCCGGATAAGGCAAGAGAACTTTTAATTCATCTAGGGAATTACTTTAGAAATAATTTAAATAGCAAATTTACAGATATTTCAATTCAAGAAGAGATTAATAATATAGATTCCTATATGCAAATAGAAAAGGCAAGATTTGAAGATAAGCTAGAGGTAATCTATGATATAGAAGAGAACTTAGAATGCTTCCTACCTGCATTAATAATTCAGCCTCTGGCAGAAAATGCTGTAAAGCATGGTATACTAAATAAAATTGAAGGGGGTAAAGTTGTTATTTCTGCAAGAAGGGTAGATGAGAAACTAGTAAAAATAGTTATAGAAGATAATGGTGTGGGAATGGATAGTGAAAAATTAGAAAACTTATTAAGTCATAAATGTGATAGTGATTGCGTAGGTGTAAATAATGTAAATGATAGACTTATAAATAAATATGGCCAAGAATATAGTCTTAAAATTTATAGTAAGTTAAATGAAGGAACAAAAGTGATAGTTAACATACCTAGTTAGGAGGTATTATGTGTTAAATTGTATGATAGTAGATGATGAAAAACCTGCAAGGGATGAACTTAGATATATCTTAAGTAAAAGTGATAAAGTTACTAAAATAATTGAGGCTAAAGATGGTATACAAGCTCTAAAGCTTCTAGAAAAAGAGAAGGTAGACTTATTATTTTTAGATATAAAGATGCCACAAATATCAGGTATGGATATAGCAGAGATACTCTTATTTAAAGAAGATGCACCTGAGATAATATTTATTACAGCTTATGATGAATTTGCTATAGATGCATTTAAAGTGAATGCAATAGATTATATATTAAAACCAATAGAAGAAGAAAAATTACTAAGTAGTATAAATAATAAATTTGAGAATAAGGATAATAAGAATGTATTGAAATTTATAAAAGAAAAAAGTATTAATGATAAAATTAGTATATATCACAATAATAAAATAGTACCGATTTACTATAAGGATATATTGTATATAACAGTTGAAGATAAAGAAACATATATATATACAGATTCTTGTAAATATTTAACTAATCATACCCTTAATAATATAATGGAAATCTTAGATGATAAAATGTTTTTTAGAAGTCATAAATCATTTATAGTAAATATTGAAAAAATAGAGTATATTCAGGAGTGGTTTAATTCAACTTATAATTTAAAACTATCTGGTATAGATGAAAACATTCCTGTAAGTAGAAGTAATGTGAAGAAATTTAGATGTATTATGAATATCAATTAATGCATCTTAGAGATGAATTTTAACATCTTATCATAGAAAAACCAAAAATATTCCTATAATAGCTATAATTATACTAAATAATTAAGGAGGTATGTTATGGCACAATTTATTATAGGAATTATCATTTTAGTAGTAGGTTATTTTACATATGGTAAGGTAGTTGATAGACATTTTGGTTCAGATGAAAATATAACTACACCAGCACATGCATTAAAAGATGGAGTAGACTATATCCCTATGGGTAAAGGAAGGGTTTTCCTAGTTCAACTTTTAAACATAGCAGGATTAGGTCCAATTTTTGGAGCAGTACAAGGAGCTTTATTTGGACCAATGGCATTCGTATGGATAGCTTTTGGATCAGTATTTGCAGGTGGAGTACATGATTATTTTTCGGGAATGCTTTCTGTAAGACACGAAGGTAAAAGTATATCAGAAATTACAGGAATCTATTTAGGAAATAAAGCAAGAAGTGTGATGAGAGTATTCTCAGTAGTACTTTTAATATTAGTAGGAACTGTATTTATGACAGGACCAGCTGGATTATTAACAGACTTAGGTTTTTTTGGAATTCAAAATTATAACATTTGGTTAGCAATAATATTTGCTTATTATTTTTTAGCGACAATTATGCCAGTAGATCAAATTATAGGGAAAATATATCCATTATTTGGTTTATCATTATTAATAATGGCAGCAGGTATAGGATTTAAAATGTTAACAGGAGACTATACACTTCCAGCATTTACAATATATAGTCTACACCCAGGTGGATATCCAGTATGGGCTATGCTATTTACTACAATTGCTTGTGGAGCTATATCAGGTTTTCATGCAACACAATCCCCAATGATGGCTAGATGTATGGAAAATGAAAATCAAGGAAGACAAATATTTTATGGATCAATGATAGCAGAAGGTATAATAGCTATGATTTGGGCAGCAGCGGCAATGTCATTTTTTGGTGGAACAGAAGGATTATATCAAGCATTTAATAATGGTGGAGCAGCAGGAGTTGTAAACTCAATATCTATTAATATGCTTGGAACTGTTGGTGGAATACTTGCAATGATAGGAGTAATAGCGGCACCAATAACATCAGGAGATACAGCATTTAGATCAGCAAGACTTACAATTGCAGATGCTATGGGATTTGAACAAACAAGTATAAAAAATAGATTAGTTTTAGCTTTACCACTATTTGCAGTGTGTTTCGGTTTAACAAGAATGGATTTCCAAGTAATATGGAGATACTTCTCATGGTCAAACCAAACTTTAGCAATGATAGTATTATGGACTTCAGCAGCATTTTTAGTTAAAAATAAAAAGTCACATTATATGGCAAGTTTACCAGCTATGTTTATGACAGCAGTATCAATAACTTATATAATGCAAGCACCTGAAGGATTTAGTTTACCAAATAGTATTTCAACACCTGTTGGTTTAATAGGAGCAGTTGTTACTATGATATTTTTTATGAATTATTCTAGAAAAAATAAATAGATAGATAGATAGATAGATAGATAGATAGATAGATAGATATTAAATACCTGTATATGAAAATTTACAGGTATTTTTACTTTTAGTTGTTATTTACTATAATGAGTTTAATTAATTCTTACAATAGAGTATAAT
>CAYPYI010000014.1:0-3415 GCA_964415085.1 uncultured Tissierellaceae bacterium | reverse complement strand
TTTAAAAGATATTCATCAGAAGAAAAATATTCTTTATAAGGCATTGAATTTAAAAGTTGTTCTTTCCTAACATCATGATATTTTATTTTCTCACCAAGGACTACTGAAAGTGGTTTTATATTATTATCTAATGATCCTGCAATGCCAGTATGTATTATATAAGATGGGTCAAAGAAATTTATAAGAATTTGTGTCACAATAGCTGCATTAACTTTACCAATTCCTGATTTTGCTAAGACAACTTTTTTATTATCGATTTCACCTGTATAAAAAGAATATTTGTTAATAGTTAACTGCTCAAGATTAGTAACATTTTTTATTATATTTTCTAATTCAATATCCATAGCAACTATAATGCCTATCATTTTTATCCCTCCTGTAAATAGATTATAGCATAAAAAAAGATACCATTTCTGGTATCTTTAGCTAATTTTATCTGTAATTGAATTTTTTATTGTATCATTTAAATTATAATCATTTTCAACTAATAGATGGATATAATTATCAAGTAAACTTGATAGATGAGTATTAGGATATTTATCTTTTGTTAAGGCTAAAGTATTTAAAATATCTTTTTTAACCTTTCCATCCTCATTAGTAATACTAAAAGAGTTATCTCCAAATAATATCAAATTAATATTATCTGAATATATGTTATTTAGATTATCTATATATTTGGAATAAGGATAAATATTTTTATAATTTTCTATCTTAACTATTCTTTCAATTATAACTTCCACAAACTCAGACATATTATCATTTATAGTATTTGGATGAATAGAGTATATATCTAGAAAGTCTTTAAATTCAGAAGATATATATTCCTTATATATCTTATTAAACTTATCATAATCAACATCATATTTAAAGCCTTCTATAGAGTTATTTAATCTATATCCTAGCTTAATATTAGATATTAGAAAGTCTTTCAAATCATCTTTATTTTCTAAAACTAAAGAATTATTAATTTCCTCTATACTATTTAGATTTAAACTTAAGTCTTTTTCAAGTTCTACATCACTTCTGTGAAGTTTTTCTTCTAATATTGAATTTGTTAATGATATATTATTTTCTAAAACTTGTATATATGAATCCAATAACTTACTAATTTGTTTTCTATTTAAATCATTAACATTTTCATCAAGAAATGATAAAAATTTAGAATAATCAGTATCTAAATGATTATATCCTTCAGTAAATAGATATATATTATTAGTATCAGATTCAAACACTCCATCTTTTTCAATAGCAACTAGGTTAGCTGAATCATTTTCATCCCACTCATACCAAAGCATAATTTTATCAGAATCAGATAAAGACTTATCTTCAGATTCAGGATCTATAGTATAGATACTGAAATTTAGTATTCCATTATTATTAATATCTTTGATTTCATTTTCTGTATATACAGAAATCAAATTAAGTTTATTAGGATTTAATATACTCTTAAGTCTATTATTTTCTAGTATAAATCCATAAGTCATACCAGAATGAGCACCAACTTGATTATTTACATATAATCCATTTTTATCTTCAGATACTTTGCCAATGATTAAATCATAATTATCATTATCATAATTCATGGATATATTATCAACTAGAGTATATCTATCAGAGATATACTTATAAACAGTAAGACTACCCTCATCACTAGGATCTTTAGGATTCCTCTTATTAAAAACTATAATTTCAGGTATCCTGTCATCATCTAAATTTCCATATACATATTCTATATTTTCTAAATTATCTTTATACAAAATATTTATTAACTCATCTAACTTACTTATAAAGTAAGAATCATGCATATAATTATGATTATCTTGTTTCTCATCAATAATTTCTTTTATTGATTTATTAAGCTCATTGGCATAGGTTTTATTATTGCTTGTAAAATATAAAAAACCTAATGCAATACTAAGCAGTAGGATAACCAAGATTATATATTTATTTTTTTGAAACATAATCCACTTCCTTCCCCTAATTATTATATTACACATTTAAAAGATATGGTAACAAAGAGGTTACATTATTGGCTTAATTGTAAGATTTTACAAAGATTGATAATATATTGACAAACTTAAAGACTTAAGATATTATATTAATATAATAAAGTAGAAAATTAAGGGGGAGTAAATATGTCAGTAGAAGAAAAAAATAAAGTACTAGAAATTGTAGAAAAACATGGCAGGAGTAATGCTTCATTAATTAGTGTACTTCAAGATATTCAAGAGGAATATAGATATTTACCCGAACATATTTTAGAATATATATCAAAAGAAATGGATATTAGTTTAGCGAAAATATATGGAATAGCAACATTTTATGAATTCTTCTCATTAGAACCAAAAGGAAAATATATAATTAAGATATGTGATGGTACTGCATGTCATGTAAGAAAATCAATACCAATACTAAAAGCACTTCAAGACGAACTAAAACTTACAGATGGACAAACGACAACAGAAGATTTACTATTTACAGTGGAAACGGTTTCTTGCCTAGGAGCATGTGGTTTAGCACCAGTTCTTACAATAAATGAAAAAGTATATGGAAGTATGACTCCAGAATCAACAGTTAAAGTATTAAATGAAATAAGGGAGGGAATATAAATGGCAATAAACTCAACTAAAGAATTAGAAAATTTAAGAGATGATTATAAAAAAGCACTTAATAGACAATACAAAAAAGTTATTATATGTGGTGGAACAGGTTGTGTTGCAGGAGGTGCTTTTGATATATATGATGAACTTGTAAAAATGGTAGATGAAAAAGATTTATTAGTAGACATTGATATAGAAAAAGAAGATGAAGGTATAGGAATTAAAAAAAGTGGATGTCATGGTTTTTGTGAAGCAGGACCACTAGTAAGAATTGAACCTGAAGGATATTTATATATTAAAGTTAAAAAAGAAGACTGTGAAGAAATTGTAGAGAAAACTTTAATAAATAATGAACCTATAGAAAGACTTATGTATAAAGAGGATGGTAAAACTTATCAGGTTCAAGAAGAGATTCCATTTTATAAAGGTCAAACAAGAATGGTATTAGAGCACTGCGGTCATCTAGACTCTGAAGCTATAGGAGAATATTTAGTTTATGATGGATATAAAGCATTAGCAAGAGTATTAACAGAAATGACACCAAAGGAAGTTTGCCAAGAGACTAAAGATGCTAATCTTAGAGGACGTGGAGGCGGAGGCTTTCCTGCTGGTATAAAATGGGAACAAGTTCTAGGATATGAAAGTGAAAAAAAATATATAATTTGTAATGGAGACGAAGGTGACCCTGGAGCATTTATGGATAGAAGTATTATGGAAGGAGATCCTCATGCAGTAATAGAAGGAATGGCTATTGCAGCATATGCAACTGGGGCAAGTGAAGGTTATATATATGTAAGAGCAGAATACCCACTAGC
>CAYPYI010000013.1:0-28553 GCA_964415085.1 uncultured Tissierellaceae bacterium | reverse complement strand
AAGATTAAATCTAGGAGAAATCATATATTTTGTATGATTTCTTTTTTTAAGAAATTTGTAAGATTAAATATCATATTTATTCATATCTTTTTGTTAGTATATAAATACAAGGATAAAAGGTTGTGATATACTAAAATCAACATTAATTTGACAGGAGTGAAAATAATATGAATATACTTGTTTGTGACGATGATAAGGATATACTAGAAGCCATAAGTATATATTTAAGAAATGAAGGTTATAATGTTCTACAAGCAAAAGATGGTGTAGAAGCTTTAGAAAAAGTAAATAATAATACTATACATTTAATAATTATGGATATAATGATGCCTAAAATGGACGGAATAGAAGCAACTCTTAAAATAAGAGAGAAAGAAAACATACCAGTTATTATGTTATCTGCAAAATCAGAAGATACTGATAAAATAATGGGTTTAACAATGGGTGCAGATGACTATATGACAAAACCATTTAATCCTTTAGAATTAATTGCAAGAGTAAAATCACAACTGAGAAGATACACAGCGCTTGGTAGTATGGAAGTAAAGCAAAATTTATTTACTACAGGTGGGTTAGAACTTGATGATGATATGAAGGTAGTAAGAGTAGATGGTGAAGAGGTTTATTTGACACCGGTTCAATATAAGATATTAAGACTTCTTATAAAAAACCCAGGAAAAGTTTTCTCAATTGATAATATTTATGAAAGTGTTTGGGAGGAGGAAGCATTTAATTCTGAAAATACAGTAGCTGTTCATATAAGAAGAATTAGAGAAAAAATAGAAATAAACCCTAAAGAGCCAAAATATTTAAAGGTGGTGTGGGGAATTGGATACAAAATTGAACAGATTTAGTCATTCTATTTGGACTAAAGCATTATTATTTTTTATTATAATAATTTTATTTACAAATACTTTATCGAATTTCATATATTTAGTAGAAGGGCAAAATGGAGATTTAGAGTTAATTCTTGAAAAAGATTATAAAAATAGTAATGAACTAAAAAATCTATCATGGAAAATGTTTGATAAGATAAATACTCTAACTTTCTATTATGGAGATGAAGAAAGAATAAAATCAGGAGATGCATTAAAACAAAAGCATCTTAAATATAGAATGGAAGATGAGTATTATAATAATGTAAGATATGATGAGAATGGAGAGCCAATATTATCATATGAGGATTTTTATGAAAAGAATCCAGAAATTGTAGAGAAAATAAAAACTAGAATGATAAAAGAGCAATTAGTTAATTTTAAAAATATAAGTAAAAGTTTAAAAACAGATAATAAGTTAAAAGATATTTCATACTATGCATCAAATGGGACTAATGTATATAGTAATAGCAAAAATATGAAAAGAGAAGATTTTGAAATACTACCTGTATATTATATATATTCAGGTATGGAGGAGACAGATTTTCAAGGTAAAAGCGAATATGTATATTCAGATACAGTATATTTATTTGATGATTATTTAGAGGATGAGTTATTTCCAATAGAAAAAAGAGAAATATATATAGGATTATCAGACGATACTTTTACTAAGTTTGAAAATGAATGGATGGAGAAAAGAGAAGAAAGTAGACAAATATTTATAAAAATAGCAATAGAATTTGCAGTATTATTAGTTGTATTTATAATTTATACAAGTTTACTTGGAAGAAGATATTGGAATGACGATGAGGTGATGTTAAATTCCTTTGATAGATTATTTACAGATGTAAATATATTAATTTGTATAGGAATTATAACAGTATGGATATTATTTATGAACAGGATAGCATTTGATAACACTTATTTCGGTGGATATGAAATTCAAAGTTTTGTTAAATATATAACGGCTATACTAGGAAGTTTTGGACTTATTTTTGTAAGTTCATTAATTAAACATTTTAAAAATAGAACTTTAATTAAAAATTCGATAATTTACAATATTATATCAGCTATAGTTACATTTTTTAGTAACATATTTAACAGCAGCAGTGCAGGTAAAAAGGCAGTAATTGTAGTTGTTTTATATCCGATTATAGTAGTTATGAGTTTAATATTCTTCCCATTTGTTATAGCTGGTGCAGTTTGGCTTACTTTAAAGAAGGTTAGAAAATTTGAAAAAATACAAAAAGGCACAGAAAAAATAAGAAGTGGAGAATTAGATCATAAAATAATAATTGATGATAAAGGTGAGCTTGGAAAATTAGCAAATGATATAAATGATATAAGTGAAGGATTAGAAAAGGCTATAGATAATGAGCTTAAAAGTGAAAGAATGAAATCAGAGCTTATTACAAATGTATCTCATGATATAAGAACTCCTTTAACATCTATAATAACTTATATAGATTTACTGAAAAATGAAGTAGATGAAAATAAAAAGAATGATTATGTAGATGTTTTAGATAATAAATCACAAAGACTAAAGGTTTTAATAGATGATTTATTCGAAGCTTCAAAAGTTTCAAGTGGTAGCATACCTGTAAATTTAGAAAAAATAAATTTAATAGATCTTTTAAATCAAGGAATAGCTGAGGTAGAAGATAAGATAGAAGAGAAGAATTTAGAATTTATAGTTAGTAAAAAGTCTGATGATATAACAGTTTTAGCTGATGGAGATTTATTATGGAGAGCTATAGAAAATTTATTCTCTAATATATTTAAATATTCCCTAGAAAACTCCAGAGTCTATATTGATATAAAAGAGAATAGACAAAATGTATTTATAATAATGAAAAATATATCTAAATATGAGTTAAATATAACTGAAGAAGAGTTAATGGAAAGATTTAAAAGAGGGGATGAATCTAGAACCAGTGATGGAAGCGGTTTAGGCCTATCAATAACTCAAAGTTTAATAGATTTACAAAAAGGTGAGTTTAAAATAGAAATTGATGGTGACTTATTTAAAACAAGTATTAAGCTTAATAAATTTTAATTCAATAGTTATAAATTAAAAAAGATAGAAGAATTCTCTTCTATCTTTTATCTTATATCAATAAATGATTTACTTTTTATGTTATTAACTAAATCTATAAAGCTGTTGATATCTTCTATATCAACATTATTTTTTTGAAGCTTACTAGCAATATTTAAGTATTTTATGTCTAGATGATTATTTTCTTTGTAAGTCATAGGATAAATAAAAGCAATTGCTGGTAAATTAAGTATTTCTGCTAGCTTAGGGATGTATTTAATTTTTATATTATCAATTTCACCACTTTCCCACCTAGAAAGAGTTGTTCTATTAATGCCAAGCTTTTCTGCGACTTCTTCTTGTGTAATATTTAAACTTTCTCTAGTTTCTTTAACAAGTTCTGCCAAACCACTTTCCATCATAGTATCATCTCCTATTATATAGATATAGCTAAATATGTACTTTTCTTAATTAATTATATCATAAATAAGTAATTATCCATAAATAGAAAATAATTATGTTAAGACTTTTTGATTATGATATAATCAAATATATAAATATTAAACAAACATAAGGAATTGAGGGGTAAGATGAATAATAAATTAAATAAATCAAGTAAGATAATTCTTTTATTATTAATACTAGTTATATCTCTTTCAGGTTGTGCTCAAATCAGAGATAAAATAGCAACAACAAAGGGAGAGTTAATAGGTCAGCACTTTAACATTTCTGTTTATGATCACTATGCAAATAAAGTTTTATCAATGGATGGAAGTAGAATAGGAATTCAAGTATTTGATAGTAGAAGGAAAGTTGAAACAGAAGATGGAGAGTTTGACTCAAGTGTTCTTGAAATAACAGTAAATGGAGATCAGATGATTCAAGTAGGAAACACTATGATATTTGCAGAAGATGGATTAGATATGGTTGAAGACTTTGAAATTCCAGAAGAATTAAAGGCTCAGACTGGTGGAGGATTAATTCCAGTAGACAGATATATAAATGATATAAAGAACAAAATAGGTAAGGGTAAGACTGTTGTTATTTTAAGTCCTAAAGGAGTTCCAATAGGAGTGTATGAGGGTAAGAAAGTATTTGTAACAGTACCAAAGAATTTACCTAAGATGACAAGATTAAACATAGATGGAAAGAGTTTATATATTCATAGAGCAAATTATATAATAATGGATACAGAAATTATAAATTAAATATACTTAAGAGGTGAATGAATTTGGATTTATTAAGACAAAGGGTAATATACTCTGGAAGAGTAAAGAATAATATAGTAGTGATGGATAATATAGCTTATGAAGTTGAAGATGAGCTTGCAAAAAAATATCTTGTTTGCAGTAACACTTATATTTATAACAGCTATTTATAGATATATTACAGATGGTCAAACCACATTTTTAAATTTTGATCAGTTGGCTAAAGAGCCAACTTTTAGATTTGCAGCAACAGCTATATACGTTGCATTAATAGCTTTATCAATGAAGTTTGCAGGTAGTATTATAATACCAAAGAACCTTGAGGGTTTAATTAGAAAAAAGAAGTAAGCAAAAAAAATAAGAAGAAAAAAAAGTAAAATTATATATTAATATAAATGCCCTATCTCCTTTTGAGTATAGGGCATTATTTTGGGTAATAAACTAATTAAGAGAAAATATACTTTATAAATGTATAACGGGGGGATAAATATGAATAAAAGAAATTTAACAGTATCACTAATGTTAGTGTTTGTAATTTTATTAGGTTCATTCTCATCAATAATAAAAGCTGTAGAGCTTGAAAATATTGAAGAGAAGGTAATAGAAAATAGTAAAAATATAAAGGTTGAAATCCCTGTACTAAAAAACTTAAAAGATAAAACGGAAGAAGCCAAATTAAATAGGCAAATTGAAACAAATGCAAAAAATGAACTACAAACTTTTAAAGATGAAATTAAAAAAATTGATGATTCTGAGCTTAACATTTCATATATGATTAGATCTACTGATAAATATTTATCATTTTATATTGAAGTAGATAAAAATGTAGATATGATGGCTCATGATGAAGTAAAAAGAGAATATTATACAATTGATTTAGAGACTGGCAAATTAGTAACATTAGAAGAATTATTTGATTATAGTCCAGATTATAAATTTATGGTAAATAATCAAATAAGAGAATATATAGAAAATGATAAAGAGAACTACTATGATGGAAAAGAAGCTTTTATAACTATAAAAGACAATCAAGACTTTTATATAGATAGAAATAAAAATATAAGAGTAGTATTTGATAAATATGAAATTGCTCCAGGATCTACAGGATTCCCAGAGTTTATAGTTACTAAAGAAATAGCACCTACAAAATACTATTATAGTAAGAACTACAACTTTAAATTTACTTTACCACCAGCTTGGGATAAAAAAGTAAGAGTAGTTGAAGATAAAAATATTACAAGATTTATATATACTCCAGAAAATCCTATTCATAAAGAAAGTGAAATATTTAAAATTGAAGCTGTAGAAAACTATAAAGAATCTAAAGAAGATATAGTTTTAGGTAAAGATGGGAAATATGTTTATGTAGGTAAGGTTATTTACTCAGATATATATGACAAGGATACAACAGAAAAAGAAAGATATGATGTTGCAAGAGATGTATTAGACGGAGTAGAACAGCTATTTGAAATTGATAAAAATTTAAATAAATTAGATGTAGTTTTATTAAATGGGAAAGAATATAAGTTAAAAGATAGAATTATAAAAGATGAAAATGGAACAAGATTTATACCTGTAGCTGAAGTACTAAGAGAACTAGGATACAAAGTAGAATGGAATCAAAAAAACTTTGTAGTAACTTCTAGAAAAGGAAATGTAGAGTCTCAAATATATACAAGAGAAAATAGATACAGTATTAATAAAGCATTAGTAATATTAAAAGATAAGGCCATATTAAAAAATGGAAGAACTTATGTACCAGTAGAATACTTTAGTGATGTATTAAACTTAGATACAAGTTTAGTAAACAATACACTTAGTATTAAAACAAAATAAGATAAAAATAAATCTCCCTTTAAAAGGGAGATTTTTTTATGTTAAATAATCTTTTATTTTTTTACTTCTACTAGGATGTCTTAATTTCCTTAATGCCTTGGCTTCAATTTGCCTAATACGCTCTCTAGTTAAATCAAATACTTGACCTACTTCTTCTAAAGTCTTAGGTTTACCATTATTAAGACCAAATCTTAAAATTAAAACTTCTTGTTCTCTAGGAGTTAAAGTTTCTAAAACTTCAAGTAAACTTTCCTTTAACATTGTTTGAGTAGCTTCTGCATCTGGTGTTTTAACAACATCATCTTCTACAAAATCACCTAATTGACTATCTTCTTCTCCAATTGGAGTTTCTAAAGATATAGGTTTTTCTGCAACTTTCATAATATCTATTACTTTATTTACATCTAAATTCATGGCTTCAGCTATTTCTTCAGGTTCTGGTTCACGACCTAAATCTTGTACTAACTGTCTTTGGGTCCTAACTAATCTGTTGATATTTTCGATCATATGAACAGGAACTCTTATGGTTCTTCCTTGGTCTGCAATTGATCTTGTTACAGATTGTCTAATCCACCAAGTAGCATATGTGCTAAATTTATATCCCTTGGTATAATCAAACTTTTCAATTGCACGCATAAGCCCCAAATTTCCTTCTTGTATTAAATCAAGAAGGGAAAGCCCTCTTCCTATATGGTTTTTAGCTATACTAACTACAAGACGTAAATTTGCCTCGGCTAATTCATCCTTAGCTTTTTTATCCCCTGCTTCAATTCTTTTAGCAAGTTCAACTTCTTCTTCTCGAGTTAATAAATCAACCTTACCAATTTCACGTAAATAGACTTCTATAGGATCAGTGGTGTTAACATATTTTGACACTTAATCACCTTCTCTTCTAACATGTCGTTACAACTTTACATAGCTCTACATAATATATTATATCATAGTAAAAATGTTTAGTAAAACCTAATTGCTTTTGTGATTTAATAAGGTAAATAGTTAGAATGTTAATAACTATTTATCTATAAAAGTAGATATTCTAAAAAATAAAATAATATTCCAATGATTAACGCTGGTATTGTATTTAGTACAGTTGCAAGTAATGCACTCTTCTTATCTATAGCGATAAGGGGAAATAAAGCATCTCCATCTTGACTTATAGCATTTGCTAAAAGTGCAGAAAAAGGAATAAGACCTTTTGTGTATAGAGTAACAAATATAATTTGTGGACCACAACCTGGGATAATACCAATAAGTGCACCTATTATAACAGCCATTAAACCAGTTTGAGTTAAGAAATTTGTAAGTATACTTTCTCCTAAAATATAATCTCCCTTACCAAGTCCAAATAGGATAAAGAATTCATAAGCTAAGTATGCAAAGAATACCCATGTAGCAACAAATGCTGTTTCTTGAGCATTATGAATTATTGTTTCTTTTAAGCTGAAAGCTTTTAACTCTGTTTCTTCATGTGTATCAGACTGTATGAATTTTTTACTCATAATCATGGTAAATATGGATAGAAAAGTACCAGTTACTCCTATTATTGTTCCTAAATTTGGAACTATTAGATTGTTAATATCTACCTGGAATAAATCAAGTATACCAAGGATAAGACCAATAAATATAAATATCCAATAGATAGGATAGGCAGTATGAGTTACTTTATAACCTATAGTTTTATGATCTTGGTGTCCCTTTATTTCATGATGTAATATTTCATCTATATAATCACCTTCACTATGACCTATATGCATTAAATCTAGATTAGTATCTTCCAGTTCATGTATTTGCGTGGAATGATCTTTGTTTGAATGATCTTTATTTAATGTTTTTTCTAAATAGTCTTTTTCATTTCTTTTAATAATATCACTTTGTAAATTAGATCCAATTTTAAAATAGTCTACAATATATCCCACTATGATTGCAACTATAAAAGAAATGATACTAACTAAAATATAATCAAATGGCATAACACTTAATAAAACAAATGCAGAATCTCCCATGGTTGCTATCAAAGTTGCAACAACAGTTCCAAAACTAATAGTACCTTTAGGGAATAAAGGCATTACGAAAATTGCACCTCCACATCCAGGTGTAAGTCCTAGAAGAGCTCCTATTACTGGCTGCTTTTTCTTTGAATTTTCAATCTTCCTTACTAATTTTCCCGACTTAAGAAAATTTATATATCCAAAAATCATTAAAACAGCACCAACAAAAACCGTAACCTCAATAAAAGCACTTTCTGCACTTTTTATAATAATTTGTAATACTTCGTTCAATAATCTTCACCTCCTAAACTTGTTTATACCCTTAAAGAAAGAATAAGCACAATTTGTTAAAAAAAACTTGATTTAAATAGAAAATATTATATAATTTTTAAATATACCACAAATAGGGTATAGGGGTATTAATACGGTAAAGAGGTGAAAGCATGTTAGAACAAAATGTATCATTTATAGTAGCATTTACAGCAGGATTTGTATCTTTTTTCTCGCCTTGTATACTTCCAATGATTCCAGCGTATATAATGTATATGACAGGATCTAGTATAGATGAATTAGAGGATAATAGAATGTTTGCTGTAAAGAGAACACTAGGATTTATTCTAGGATTTACAATAATTTTTATGATTATGGGAACTTCAGCAAGTTTTATTGGACAAATTTTTGCAAAAAATAAACAATTATTTAGTAAAATTAGCGGAGTAATTTTAATCATTTTTGGTTTGAATATGATGGGTATATTAAAACTAGACTTTTTAAATAAAGAAAAAAGAAGAAAAGGACCTAGTAAGAAAACAGGTATGATAGGTTCTATCCTAATGGGGATGGCTTTTGCAGCTGGTTGGACACCATGTTTTGGACCAGTTTTAGGTGCTATACTTATGTATGCTGGAGCAAGTGATACTTTATATAAAGGTGTATTACTTCTACTTGTATATTCATTAGGTATGGGTTTACCATTTTTGTTGACAGCTTTATTTATCAATGGCTTTAATAGATTTATAAATAAATATGAAAAAGTTATAAATATATTACCAAAAATAAGTGGGGTTATATTAGTTGTATTTGGACTTTTAGTTTTCTTTAACAAGGTCGTAGATATAAGTAGATTATTATTATAAGGGGTGTATTATGGACAATAAAAAAACATTTTTAATAATAGGTTTAATAATAGCACTAGCAGTAGGTGTTTTTGTAGTAAAGAATAAGGATAAAGATAAAGATTTAACTAATGAAGATATAAATGAAGTTGAAGTTATTGAAAATAATGAAGATGAGAATAATAAAGATAATCAATCAGAAAATAAAAATACTGAAGAAAACGATGAAAAAGAAAATAATGAAGAAGCACCAGCTAATATTGAAGTTGGTAAAAAAATGAGAGATTTTGTAGTAGAAGATAAATCAGGAGAAAAAGTTAGACTTAAAGATTTAAATGGGGAAGAAGTATTTTTAGATGATTATGAAGGAGATATTCTTTTGATAAATTTCTGGGCTACTTGGTGTGTATATTGTGATGCAGAGATGCCTGATTTACAGAAATTAGAAGAAAATTACGATGATGTAAAAGTAATAGCTGTAAATGTATTAGAAGATGAAGATATAGTTAAAAAATATATTGATAAAGGCGGATATGATTTTAGAGTTGCTTTAGATAAAGATGGAATAATGGCACAAGATGTATATGTAAGTGGTTTTCCAGCAACTTATTTTGTAGATAAAGATGGAACATTCTTAGGAAGAGTGCCTTCTATGATAACATATGATCAAATGGTAGAAATAGTTGAAGATATAAAAGCAAACTAAATAGTAATAAATTTAAAAAAGCAGTATAAACTTTAAATAAAAAGTTTATACTGCTTTTTATTTGTCTTTTAAATAAGATTTTTGAAAAAATTTGACTATATTAAAAAAGATAAAAATATTAGATGTTATAATACTTACTAAAGTGATAATGACTATCAATTAGAAAGGGGTTGTTTTTATGTCATTATGTAAGTGTTTAAAGGAGAATATATATATTGTTGAGAAATCTCCTGATATTTATTTATTAAAAGTACT
Organism: uncultured Tissierellaceae bacterium; assembly: GCA_964415085.1. GTDB lineage: Bacteria > Bacillota > Clostridia > Tissierellales > Tissierellaceae > CAYPYI01. Next base: position 18,535 of record CAYPYI010000013.1, on the reverse strand, counting down.
AGGAATTAGAAGAGGAATATCTTTTAAAGTACAAAGTATACATCCATTTGGTGGACCCATAGTCATTAAGGTAGGAAATAGGTCTATAGCCATATCAAAGGATGTAGCAAGTGAAATTTTAGTTAGGGAGGCATCTTAGTGGAAAAGAAAAAAATTCTTTTAATGGGAAATCCAAATGTTGGGAAAAGTGTAATATTTTCTAAACTACAGGAGTTCATGTGGAAAGTTCAAATTATGCAGGTACAACAGTGGATTATACATTAGGAGATATTAATTTATATAAAGAAACAGCAACATTAATAGACGTACCTGGAACTTATTCACTATCAGCTACATCAGAAGCTGAACAAGTAGCAGTAGGTCTTCTTGAAGAAGGAGCTGATGTAATAATTTGTGTATTAGATGCAGTTCATTTAGATAGGAATTTAGACCTAGCACTTAAATTAAAAGAGCAAGATATTCCAGTTATTTATTCATTAAACTTAGTAGATGTTGCTAAAAGACAGGGAATAGAAATAGATCATGAAAAATTATCAAAATTATTAGATTCACCAGTAATACCAACCGTTGCAATAAGAAATGTAGGATTAAGACAATTAATAAATGAAGTTATAAAAGCCATAGATAAAAAAGAAGAAGAAAATAGTGAAAAATACATATTAACAGATGAAAAAAGATGGGAAAAAGCTAAAGAGGTTACTAAGAAAGTACAAAGAACAACAAAACCTGAAGACTCTTTTATTAATAGACTAGAGGACTTAACGATTAAACCATGGCCAGGTATTCCAATAGCTATACTTGTTTTAATAATATCACTACTTGTAGTTGTAGGAGGCGGAAAAGCAATAAGATCCGTTTTATTATTACCACTTATGAATAATATTATAAAGCCATTTTTAACCAAAATAGTTTCTTTTGTTGTTCCAGCTGGAACCCTTAGAAATATTTTAGTGGGTGAATATGGAGCATTAATAATTGGTATAGAGTGGCCATTTGCTCTAATTATGCCCTATGTATTCTTATTTTACCTTGTATTTTCCTTTCTAGAGGATAGTGGATTTCTACCTAGAATAGGAGTATTAGCAGATGGAATATTAAAAAAATTAGGAATCCAAGGTGGGAATATAATACCAATGATTATGGGTTATGGTTGTGCAGTACCTGCAATATTAGGAACAAGAGCTGCCACAACTTATAAAGAAAGAATCATAGTAGCTACACTGGTGTCTTTCGCCATACCATGTGCATCACAAACAGGTGCATTTATTGCTTTATTAGGAGATAGATCAATACTAGCCCTTATATTAGTTTATTTAATTTCATTTTTAATAATGATAGTAATAGGAGTAGTAATGAATAAAATTATTCCGGGTAAGAGTCAGCCAATGTTACTAGAAGTTCCAAATCTACTACTTCCAGATAAACATGCATTTAAAAAGAAACTAAAATTAAGAATGAAACATTTCCTATTTGATGCAGAAGGACCTATGTTAATAGGAATATTAATTGCATCCATTGTTGCAGAAACAGGAATTTTAAATACATTTAGTCTATGGATTAGTCCAATTGTAGAAGGATTTTTAGGTCTACCTAAAGAAGCTAGTTTATCACTTCTTTTAGGAATTATTAGAAGGGAGCTAGCAGTTCTACCTTTATTAGAACTTAATCTTACGACACTTCAGCTTCTGGTTGGATCAGTTATGGCACTTTTATATCTTCCATGCTTATCAGTTTTTGGTGTTTTAATAGAAGAATTTTCACTAAAGGTAGCTTTATTAATAGCAATATTTACTACAACATCAGCATTTTTACTTGGAGGATTTATAAACTTTTTTGGTCACTTTATTTTAAATTTAGTTTAAGGGGTGTTAATTTGATAAAAAGTTTTACTAAGTTTTGTGAAAAAATACTATACAGATCAAATAAATTAGTAAATATATATGATTTATATTATAGAAATCTTGTAAAAAAAGAAATTGTTTTAGCTGATATAAAAAATACTGACAAAGTATTAATAATAGGTGGAGGAGCAGTACCATGTACAGCCATAAATATAGCCACTAAGACCAATGCTAGAGTAGATGTTATAGATATAGATGAAGAAGCTATAAAAAGCTCTAGTAACTTAATTAAACGTCTAGGGTTGGAAGAGAGAGTTAGGGTTTACTTAGAAAATGGAAGAAACATAGATGTATCTGATTATGATGTAGTACATATAGCTCTTCAAGTTAATCCTAAAGAAGAAATAGTAGATAATATATGGAATAAGTCTAAAGTAGGGACAAGACTTCTTATAAGACAACCTAAAAAGATTCTCAAAGCATTTTATTCTAATATATCTTATGACTATTTAAATAAATTTGATAATAATATAAAAACTATTTCTCGAAATAATATATTAAATACAATGGATAAGTCACTTTTAATTATAAAAAGTTAGGAGATAAAGATGAAAAAGCAAATATTAACCTTCCTTATTATTATAGGATTAGTATTTTTACTTATAAATGCTGATTATAATAATATGTATCTAAATCTAAAGAAAATTCCACTAAATATATTTGCTTTTTTACTCACTCTTCAGATATTTACAATTTTTCTTCTAGCATATCAGTGGAAAAATGCAATGTTGCTTATAGATATTAAAAGACCTTTTTTCACTATATTAAAGATGAATCTTAAAGGAAATGTAATAGATAGTATAACACCAGGATCTAAAGTGGGGGGAGAAGTAGCAAGAGTACTTTATATAAAGGAAAATTTAAATATAAATACTCAAATGTCAGTACTTATATTAATACTTCAAAAAATGATTAGTCTTTTTAGTTTTATATTATTATCTATAATTAGTATTTTATACTTAGGGAATTTTTATAGATATTTTAACTCTAAAAAAATATATTACTTCTTACTTGTAATATTAATATTGATTATTACAGTAATAATACTTATTCTTTATAAGCCAAAAGTAATAGAGAATATATTAAAAAGAAAGAAGAAAAATAAAAGTAAAATATCTAATATTATAGAAATATATATGGAAAATATATCTAAAATTAATAAGACTAAATTAATTACAAATTTAATATTAGGATTATTTATATGGTTACTTTACTCATTAAAACTTATTATATTAGTTAGAGTTTTTAATAAAGATATTAATACCTTTAAGTTAATATCTATAACATATATTTCTTATTTAATTGGGATAATCCCAGTCCTACCAGGAAGTGTTGGAACTTTTGAGGCAGGAATGGCTAGTTTATTAATTTTATTAGGATTTGAATATGAAAAGGCAGTTGTAGTATCTGTAATATTTAGGATTGTTACTTTTTGGTTTGAATTTATTTTTAGTTTATGTGTTTTAACAATAGAAAAGATAATATATAAAAAAATAAAAGGTGGTAAATATGCTTAAAAATGAAAGCGAGAGAATTTTTGTACTACCAGCTATAATTACATACTCTAACTTATTTTTAGGGATTCTTGCAATTATGTTTGCAAATAGTAATGATTTAGAGAGTTTAAAGCTTGCAAGTATATTATTAATACTTGCAGCTATAAGTGATAAATTAGATGGATATGTAGCTAGAAAATTAAATATGACAAGTGAGTTTGGAAAACAGTTAGACTCACTTTCAGATATTATATCTTTTGGAATAGCACCAATAATTATATCTTTAAATTTCGGGCTTATAAATATGAGTATAATATCAATTTTCATAAGTTTAATATATGTAGGATGTGGTGTGTTTAGGCTTGCAAGATTTAACATATTAGAAAATGACATGTATATATATGGTCTACCTATAACTATTTCAGGCCTTATAATAGCTATAAAACATATAGTAGATATAGTATTTAGGATAGAGATAGTAAACAAACAAATATTATTAAATGAAAATATATTTTTAATAGTCATTTTATCATTACTTATGACAAGTAATTTTAAAATAAAAAAACCTTTCTAATAAAAAATGGATCTTTAAAGATCCATTTTTTTATTGAAATTATTATGTATTTTATCAAATTCATGTGTACTAATATTATGTTGGTATTTTTTGGGAGATATTTTTTCGAATTTTTTAAATACAGAACAAAAGTAACTCTGAGAATTAAATCCGCACTCTAAGGCTACATCTATTAAATTTAAATTGCCATTTTTTAAAAGTCCTTTTGCTTTTTCAATTCTTAGTTTATTAATATAATCAGAAAAACTAAGTCCTACAAATTTGGAGAATAATAAAGATAGATAATTCTTACTAACATGCACTTCATTTGCTACATTCTCAAGTGTTAAATCTTTATCTAAATTTTCATGTATGTACTTAATTGTATCTGTTACAACTGGATGACTACACGATTCTATACTAATGTCTTTTACTTGTGAGTAGTATATAACCATATCTTTACAAGTAGTATATAAATCTTTAATATTTTCGCAAGATTCAATTTCATTAGTAAATATATTTCTTTTTTTATAAAGATTTATCTTACAAACAGGTTTTTCATATAAAATAGTGTAGATACTTGCATTTATTGTTATGTAATAATTTTTAATCATTCTAAGAGTTCTTTTTTTGCTTCTAAAAAATTCTAAAGAACTATTAAACAAATTATCATATATGTCTGTCAAATAATCAAAATCTCCTTTATTAAAAGAATAAAGTAACTTATTTTCGTATTGTATCAAAGTTCTAACCTCTTAGCTAATAGTATTGATGATCATTATTATTAAAGATGATTATATATCAATTCCCAGTAGAATACAAGGTTTTAACTTAGAAAATAAAAAAACCACTTAAGATAAACTTAAGTGGTGTAAATTATACGTTAAATCTAAATAATACTACATCTCCATCTTCCATAATGTAGTCTTTTCCTTCAACTCTAACTTTACCTTTTTCTTTTGCAACAACCATACTGCCCGCTTCCATTAAGTCATTGTATGAGATAACTTCAGCTCTTATAAATCCTCTTTCCATATCAGAGTGGATTTTACCAGCAGCTTGAGGTGCATATGTTCCTCGTTCAATAGTCCAAGCTCTAGCTTCTTTAGGGCCTACAGTTAAATAACTAATAAGACCTAATAATTTATAACTTGCCTTTATAAGTTTATCAAGACCTGACTCATTAAGTCCTAAGTCTGATAAAAATTCATCTTTTTCATCATCGTCAAGTTGGGAAATTTGTTCTTCAATTTCTGCACTTATTGTAATAACTTCAGCATTTTCAGAAGATGCAATTTCCTTAACTGATGCAAGATATTTTTCATCTTCTCCTGAAATTAAAGAATCTTCAGAAATATTTGCAACATAAATTATTGGCTTTGAACTTAATAAGTTGAAAGATTTTATGATTTTTTCTTCATCTTCATTTAGTTCTAAAACCCTAACTGACTTTCCATCTTCTAAAACTTCTAAAGATCTTTTTATTAAATCTAATTCAGGAAGTAATGACTTATCTCCTTTAGCAGCTTTAGTAACCCTATCTAATCTTCTTTCTAAAAGTTCAATATCTGATAGCATAAGTTCTAAGTTAATAACATTAATATCTCTGGCTGGATCAATATTTCCATCAACATGAACAATATCATCACTTTCAAAGCATCTTACAACATGAACAATGGCATCAACTTCTCTAATATTTGCTAAGAATTTATTTCCTAATCCCTCTCCAGTACTCGCACCTTTAACCAATCCTGCTATGTCTAAAAATTCTATAGCAGTTGGTATAACTTTCTCTGAAGGATATAGCTTAGCTAAATTATCTAATCTTTCATCTGGTACTGATACAACGCCTATATTAGGCTCTATAGTACAGAATGGATAGTTAGCTGATTCAGCTCCTGCTTTAGTAATAGCATTAAACAGCGTACTTTTTCCAACATTTGGTAATCCTACTATTCCAAGTTTCATTTAAAATTTCCTTTCTATAAAAAATAAATTTATTGTAAATATATTAAATATCGTAAATATACACAATCTTCACAAATTATAATTATACTACATATAAAAAGACAGTGCAATAAAATTGTAGTTAAATCTAGTAATAGAGCAACTTAAGAAAGATTTTTTCTAAATAATATGATATAATAACTCGATAATGGGATATGGAGTGATAGATATGAATGAAAATATAAATGCTAAAGAAACAATTATAAATATTGAAAGAAGCTTAATTAAAAGGTATAGAAAAGATATCTGGGCTAACTTTATAAAATCAGTAAAAGAACATCAGATGATACAGGATAATGATAAAATTGCAGTAGCTATATCAGGTGGCAAAGATAGCTTATTACTAGCCAAACTACTTCAACAACTTAAAAAACATTCTAATCAAAATTTTGAATTAGAATTTATAGCTATGGATCCTGGGTATACTAAAGAAGCAAGAGAAGAATTAGAATACCTTTGCGAATATCTAGCTATTCCTGTAAAAATATATAATTCAGATGTATTTGAAGTTGCCGAAAGCTTAGCAGGTGAAAATCCATGTTATATGTGTGCAAGAATGAGAAGAGGATTTTTATATAGTAAGGCGGAAGAATTAGGATGTAATAAACTAGCTCTAGGACATCACTTTAATGATGTAATAGAAACGGTAATGCTTAATGTTTTATGTGGTGGAAGTTATAAGACTATGATGCCTAAGCTTAAAAGTAAGAATTTTGAGAATATGGAGCTTATAAGACCCATGTATGAAATAAGAGAGAAAGATATAATAAGATGGATAAACTATACAGGGTTAACTGCTCTTGATTGTGCTTGTACAGTGAGTAAAAAAGAACTGGGAAGTAAAAGAGCAGAAATCAAAGTTTTAATAGAAGAATTATCAAAAACATATCAAAATGTTGACCTTTCAATATTTAGATCTGCACAGAATGTAGATAAGGGAGCCATATTAGGTTGGAAAGATGGGGATAATTATCACAGTTATTTAGATGAATATTAATTATAAAAGTATTTACAATTAAAAGGGTAATTATTATAATAGTAAAGGGGATCACAATTAATATTAGTACTATAATAGTTTAGGAGGAGATATTATGGCAGATAAGAATAACAATAATCAATTTCAAAATGAATCTGATAATGTAGAAGAATCTCTTAACGAGAGTCATAATATAATAGAAGATAAAGAAGCTCAAGAGTATATCTATGATGAAGAATATCTAAAAGAAGAGATTCCTGAAGACATTTATATTACCAATGCAAAAGAAAGTGATAACTCAAGAAAAAAGAAAAAGAAAAAAAGAAAGTTTAGAGGTAGTCTATTATCCTATATAGCCTTAGCACTTGTTGCAGCAATAATAGGAGGGGTAGCATCTACTTATATTTCTCCAATGTTAGTTGGAAATATTCTTCCCTATCCTAAAGGACAGAATATAAATAATACCGAAAATATTGTAATAAATACAAAAGATGATGTAACAGTTACAAATGCAGTTGCTAAAAAAGGATTAAATTCTGTAGTAGGTATTACTAGTTTAGAAACAAGACAATATTTATTTCAACAACAGGATGTTCAAGGTGTAGGTTCAGGAGTAATAGTTGATAGTAGAGGTTATATACTTACAAACTCACACGTTGTAGCAGATGGTAAAGCAAAAGAATTAAAAGTTTTATTTGGAGATGGGGAAAAAACAGATGCTAAAGTATTGTGGAATGATCCAATACTTGATTTAGCGGTTATAAAAGTAGAATATATTAATTTACCAGTAGCAGATTTAGGAGATTCTGACAATTTGGAAATAGGAGATATAGCAGTTGCTATAGGTAATCCTTTAGGATTAGAGTTCCAAAAAACTGTAACATCAGGAATCATATCCGGTCTTCATAGATCTGTAAGAGTAGATGAGATGACTATAATAGATGATTTAATACAAACAGATGCATCAATAAATCCAGGAAATAGTGGTGGACCTTTATTAAATAGTAAGGGTGAAGTAATAGGTATAAATACAGCTAAAATTGGAAGTGCAGAAGGACTTGGATTTTCTATACCAATTAATAAAGCAAAACCTATAATAAAAGAAGTAATAGAAACAGGTACATTTGAAAGTGTAGCCTTAGAAATAACAGGAATGCATGTATTAGAATTCCAAGCAAGAGCAGGTGTTGACTTAGGATTAGAAGAAGGTATTTATGTATTAAATACAAAAGAAAGTGGTCCAGCAGATAAAGCAGGAATTAAACCAGGAGATATTATTGTAAAAATAGATAATAAAGAATTAGATTCTTTACAAACTCTTAAAAAAGAATTATATAACTATTCCAAGGGAGATAGTGTAGAATTAACTATTTTAAGAGGACATGAAGAAATAAAAGTACAAGTTACATTTTAATAAGAAAAAGACAGAAAATTAAATTTTCTGTCTTTTTTTATATTTAATACTTATATTCTTTATTTTCTAATCTTTCAAGATACTCATCATAAGTCATTTGATAATCTTCAAAAGTATCTTTATCAATATTTATTATTCTATTAGCAACTGTATTTATAAACTCATGGTCATGGGATGCAAATAATATTACACTCTTATATGCTTTAAGACCATTATTAACAGCAGTTATAGATTCTAAGTCTAAATGGTTAGTAGGTTGGTCAAAAGTTAATACATTTGCATCTTTTAACATCATTTTTGCAAACATACATCTTACTTTTTCTCCACCAGACAATACATTAGCTTGCTTTAATGCTTCTTCTCCTGAGAATAACATTCTTCCTAAGAATCCTCTTAAGTAAATTTCACTTTGTTCTTCTGAGAATTGTCTTAACCAGTCGATTAAATTAAGATCAACACCATCAAAGTATTCAGAGTTATCTTTAGGGAAATATGAAGTAGTTATTGTTTGTCCCCATTTATATTCTCCTTCATCAGCTTCTAAATTACCATTTATTATTTCAAATAATGTAGTTATAGAAAGCTCATCACCTATAAAAGCTATTTTATCATCTCTATTTATTCTGAAACTAACATTGTTTAAAACTTTTACGCCATCAACAGTTTTAGAAAGATTTTCAACAGTTAAAATTTCATTTCCAACTTCTCTTTCTATATTAAATCCAACAAAAGGATATCTTCTAGTTGAAGGTTGAATATCATCTAATGTAATTTTATCTAGTAATTTCTTTCTAGATGTAGCTTGTTTAGATTTACTAGCATTAGCTGAGAATCTTTGTATAAAGGATTCTAATTCTTTAATTTTTTGTTCTTTTTTCTTATTTTGATCCTTAGACATTTGTAGAGCTAACTGACTTGATTCATACCAGAAATCGTAGTTACCAGCAAACATTTTAATTCTTTTAAAGTCTATATCAACAATATGAGTACAAACTTCATTTAAGAAATATCTATCGTGGGATACTACTATAACAGTACCTTCAAATTCTTCCAAGAATCTTTGTAGCCATCTAATACTTTGTACGTCTAAATGGTTAGTAGGCTCATCTAGTATTAAAATATCTGGTTTACCAAATAAGGCTTGTGCAAGTAATACTTTTACCTTCTCATTACCATTTAACTCAGAAACTTTTTTACTGTGTAAGTCAGTTGTAATTCCAAGTCCTTGTAAAAGTGAAGAAGCATCACTTTCTGCATTCCAACCATCCATATCTGCAAATTCCGCTTCAAGTTCAGATGCTTTAATACCGTCTGCATCACTAAAATCAGGTTTTGCATATATTTCATCTTTTTCTTTCATTATGGCAAATAATCTTTCATTTCCCATAATTACAGTATTTAAAACTTCTACATCATCATATTCATAATGATTTTGTTTTAATATACTCATTCTAGTTTTAGGTTCAATGGATATACTTCCTGTATCAGGTTCTATTTCACCTGATAAAATTTTTAAAAATGTACTCTTACCTGCTCCGTTAGCGCCTATAACGCCATAACAATTTTCTTTTGTAAAAGATAAATTTACATCATTAAAAAGTTTTTGAGATCCAAAGCTCAAACTAACATTATTTACATTTATCATTTGATCATTCCTATCTATTTATATTGACTTATAATGATAGATAATTATATCATAATAAAGCCAAATAAGTATAGTAAAATGAAAAAAATAGGCATTTAAATGCCTATTTTAGTAAATCTTCTTTAAAAAGTTTATATTCTTTTAAATTATATACTTTTGTACCATCTTCTAATATAAAAGTAGGGACACTTTCAACATTTAACTCTTCTTTTAAAAGTTTTGCATTTTCTAATTCTTTGTCATAATACCCACTATCAACAGCATCATTCATCTTATCAACATCTAATCCTGCTTGATTTGCTAGTTTATCCACAACTTCTTTTTTATATATGTTTTCTCCATCTTCAAAAACAGCTCTAAATACTAGTCTTGAAAATTCATAGAACTTGTCATTGTCTCTAGCAAATAGTGAAGCTTTATGAGCTCTTGTAGAGTCAAAAGTTAAGTCCTTATTATCATATGATAAATCATATTCCTTTGCTAAAGATAAAATTCGATTATATGCCATTTCTCTTTGTTCTTTTGGCATATGTTCACTTAAATTTTTAACATCTCCTTTAAGTTCTTCATTTAGAACTCTAGGATACCATATAAATTCAACATCTTCTTTATCTTCATTTACAATCTTATCAGCAATAGTAAAGCCTATATAACAAAAAGGACATACATAATCTGAAAATACTTTAATTTTTTTCATAAAATACCTCCTTATATTAACTATTAAAATAATACCCATATATAGTATAGTAAAACTTATATTTACTAAATACAACTTGATAAAACATGATAAAAATTATATATTTATTATAAGGATAGATACTTAATTTAAATAAAATTGGGGTGTTATGATGGAATTACTGTACAAAGGAAAAACAAAAGATGTTTATAAGATTGATGATGAGAAAGTTCTACTTAAATTTAAAGATGATGTAACTGGTGTAGATGGCGTATTTGATCCAGGAGCAAACCAAGTAGGACTTACAATTGATGGGATGGGAAAATCAGGATTAAGACTTACAACTTATTTTTATGAAAAATTAAATGAAATGAATATTCCTACTCATTTTATTTCATCAGACATTGATGAAAATTCAATGACAGTTTATAATGCAACTATGTTTGGACATGGTGTAGAAGTAATATGTAGATATAAGGCTGTAGGTAGCTTTATAAGAAGATATGGTCTTTATGCAAATGATGGTGATGATTTAGATGGATATATTGAAATTACACTAAAAGACGATGAAAGAAATGATCCATTAATTACAAAAGATGGTTTAGAAGCATTAAATATAATGACTGCTAAAGAACATGACATTATAGTAGATTTAACTAAAAAAATCTGTACTTTTATTAAAGATGAATTAAGTAAAAAAGATGTTGAATTATATGATATTAAATTAGAGTTCGGAAAAATTGCAAGTGATAATCATATTGCCCTAATAGACGAAATATCAGGTGGAAGTATGAGAGCTTATAAAAATGGAAAACAATTAGAACCATTTGAATTAGAAAAGATAATACTAGATATTTAATATAAAAAGAGGCTGTTTCATAACTAATACTTATAGTTATGAATAGCCTTTTCTTTTTAGATTTATGACTATTAGGATTTAATGTATATTGTTAGCTTTTCTATCTTAATATATACTATAAGAATTAGGTATTAGATCATTCAATGGAAGTACGCCTTGTTAAAGATAGTCAAGTATAATAAAATAACATATAGAAGCTATTATTTGTTTTGAGCTTAGTTAGTATAGATATAATTTAGAAAGACAGACTAAATAAGTTAAAAAGGTAAATTATATACTTATTTTAAATTATTATTGGAGGTATAGATAATGATTGATAATGTAACTGGATTTCAAATAGTTTTTAGTCCGTTGAGGCAGGCTTTATACGAAACAGGTGAGATATTAGGTAGCTATAAAAAATTGGAAGAGAGCCTGATTGAAAAGCTGCAAAGTGATTTGAATTTAAGTACTAGCAATAGGCAAGAAATCGGAAGAAAAATAGTAGAAGTTTTATATAAATACAAAAACGAGCATGGTAGCATTATGATTTCCTCAAATAGCTTGAAGGATATTAAGGAGCTTCCAAGTCTAGAGTTTATTTATGAAAAGTATATATATGATGGTTTCATGAGAAAAGAACTGCTTCTATATTTTATATTACTTGGATTAGAAGTAGATTTTAAAGGACAATATAAAAGAACCTTTATTTTAAATAACTTTGTAAATGAATCAGTTATTAATATACAATTTTGTGATAAAGAATATGAACCTTATGTAATTAATTTTGAGTATAATAACGATGATGATAGTATAAATAATATATTGATGCATACTTATTTAGAAAATAAGGGCTATGAGACTATGGATCCAGATAAGGGATTGGAAGGACTTCCAGATATATTTAAATATAAGTATACTAGTATAGTAAATGAGTTGATTAGTGCATTTAATTATGAACTTACAAAAGAAGAGGTTATTAGAGAATTTAGTAGCTTCTTTTTTAAGCTAGCTGAATTAGAAGGTTTTGTAACTATAAATATCGATTCTAATTTTGTTGCTAACAATAAAATACCATTTTTACTAGAGAATAATTTTTTCACAAGAGCCTTTGGAGGTAATAAGTTATATACTATTGATAAGCAAATTATAGAATATTTAATTTGGTTTGGTGATGATCAAGAATTATATTTAAATAATATATTTAATATGAACGGAACAGAAGAGCCATACATTGAATTAATTATAAACACAATGAAGTTTGATGAGGATAATGATCCAACTTATGCCTGTTATTCTGATGGTGATGATGATTACTATGAAGAAGAAGACGATGATGATGATTATGAAGATTATAGTTTAGATGCCCAAAGATATAGATATAGTCAAGAAAAGCGAGAAGAATATAGGAAAAAGCAAGAAGAAGAAGAGGAAGAAGAAAGACAGAGACAAGAAGATTTAGATGATTTGATTTTCATGATGCTCTTAGAAGAGGAAGAAGAGTGGTAAGTAAGAGGGATGTTTCATAATTAAATTAAGAAAAATTAAAGAAAACAAAAGACCGAAAAGTATATATTTTCGGTCTTTATTAGTATTTTAAATCTAAAAGTATAGTTAAAAGAAAAGGCTGCTAATAACTAAAAAATATTAGTTATAAACAGCCTTTTTTATCTATCATGCTAAGGAAGCAATCTTATCTTACATTAGTATAAGTCTTACCACCCTCAAGTGGAAGTCCTTTAAGTTCATAAAGTTCAGTTACCGTAACTAATTGGAAACCACGATTTATAAGCTCTGGCACTAAAACTTGTGTTGCCTGATTAGTTGTTGGGTACATATCATGCATTAAAATAATATCTCCGTCTCTTACATTAGATAAAACATGGTTAATAATTCTTTGTGAATTTCTATGTTTCCAGTCCAATGTATCTATACTCCAAAGTATCAAAGGCATATCAATAGTTTGTTTAAGATTATTATTAACAGCCCCATAGGTAGGTCTTAATAAAGTAGGTTCCCTACCAACAGCATTTTTAATAGCTGCTTGTGTATCATAAACTTGACTTTTAAGCTCATTATTACTAATAGCTGTTAATTGTTTATGTGAAAAGCTGTGATTAGCTATTTCACTTCCACCATTTATAGCTCTTTGTATTATATCTTCGTTTCCACTAACTCTATTTCCTAATATAAAGAATGTAGCAGCTGCATTGTGTTTTTCTAAAACATCTAATATAGGTGTGGTAATATTTCTATATGGTCCGTCATCAAATGTTAAAGCAATCATTGGTTTATTAGGATCTAGATTAGGTCTTACTTTTCCAGAATTTTTAATTAATTCTATTTTCTCATTAATTTCTTCTTCAGATAATTTTTTTCCTGTTACTAAATCGTATTTTAAATAAGCTTCTAAGTCTTCAAAGCTAACAGCATATTCTTCATTTGTAATTTCTTTGCTTATATTTTCATTACTTTTAAGTTTAAATATAAATGAGTTATTTCTTAAGAAAAATGTATCGAAATTGTCAAAAGAATCGGAAGTTATATTTCTTATTTCATCTTTATTTTCGTTTTCAAGGTTAAAATTTAATCCAATTGCCTTGTAAACTGAGTCTGATATAACTTTTAATCCATCTTCAATTAATAATTCATCTAATTTTATACTTTCTTCATCACTTAAAGAATAATTAAATACCTTAGTTGAATAATTATCAATAGATAAATCTTTAATCTCTTCTTTGACATTAAACTTTATACTTACAATTTCATCTTTTATATTAAATAGTTCATAGTCTATGTGTAAATCAGATATATTTTCATTATCTTTTTTATTTTTTGACTTTGGAAGTGTTTTTAAATTATCTTTAAATGAAAGTATATGGTCATCTACGAAATCAAAAACTTCCCTATCAATTTTTTCTTTTTTAAATTTAGGATAATGTACTGCAACTACGTAATTAGTATTGTAATCTAGTATAGATTTAATTTCACCGTAGTTTTTATTTTCTGTATTAGGTTCTAGTTCTTCTGCAAATACTTTTTCAATATGTGCTATTTGCTTGTAATGACTTACTTTTTTAAACCCAAAGATACCAAGTCCTACTATAAGTACTAGTAAGAAAAGTATTCGTAAATAAGGATTCTTTTTTTTGCTTCTTTTTTTTCTCATATATACCACCCTCTTAAATAAATCTTTCTACTTTAATTATACATAATATAAAAATTAAGAGTTTACAATTAAATGACAAAGTTAGTATAACATTAGTAGAATTGCATTATACGTATATCCAATAGTTCTTATCCTACTCAAATAATTTTATTGTTTTGAAAAAATAAATTTAATGAATTATGTTCAAAGGCTTGATTAAGAGAAACTTTAATAGTAAAATGATATTTATGCTTAAAATAAGTAAATTTTAATTAATATTGGGTATAATATATAAGTAGATCAAATAAAGAATGGAGACGGATATATGATTAAACTAGCAAGATACTTAAAACCATATTGGCATATGGTATTAGGTGTAATAATATTTACTCTAATAAATGTATTCACACAACTATATATCCCTAATTTAATGGGAGATATAGTAGATATTGGAGTTCTTAAGGGGGATATTCCTTATATACTTCAAACAGGTCTTAAAATGCTTTTAGTAGCCTTAGTAGGGTCTATAGGTATGATAATAGCAAGTTATTTATCATCAAAGACTGCAATGTCTTTTGGTAAAGATTTAAGATCAGATGTATTTGGAAAAGTTGAGAGATTTTCTTTAGCTGAAATTAATCAGTTAGGAACATCATCACTTATTACAAGAACTACTAATGATATTAATCAATTGCAACAAGTAACAGTTATGATTTTAAGAATGATGGTAAGAGCGCCAATAATGTTAATTGGTGGAGTAATCATGGCAGTTAGTAAAAATGTTGAACTATCAAAGGTGTTTTTAGTAGCAGCACCAGTTTTAATAATATCAATTGGTATAGTGGGAAGTATAGGATTTCCTTTTTTCAAGATAATACAAAAAAAGGTAGATAATTTAAACCAAGTATTAAGAGAAGAGTTAACAGGTGTAAGAGTAATAAGAGCTTTTAATAAGCAAAACTATGAACACGAAAGATTTAACGAAGCTAACAAAGATTTAACAGGATCATTATTACAAGTTACAAGACTTATGGCAGTAATGAGACCTTTATTAAATTTAATATTAAACTTTACTTCAGTAGCAGTACTTTGGTATGGAAGTAAACTAATAGATATTAACCATTTAGAAGTAGGAGAATTATTAACATTCTTACAATATGTTATGCAGATAATGTTCTCACTTGTAATGGTATCTGTAATGTTTATTATGATTCCAAGAGCTGCAGCTTCAGCAAACAGAGTTAATGAAGTATTAGATACAGAAAACTCTGTAGTAGATAATGATAATTTAGAAAATGCAGAAAACTTAAATGGACATATAGTGTTTGATAATGTTTCATTTAAATATGAACATGCGGAAAATCCAGTTTTATGTAATATATCTTTTGAGGCAAAACCAGGAGAGGTTACAGCAATAATTGGTGGTACGGGAAGTGGTAAAAGTACACTTTTAAAACTTATACCAAGATTTTATGATGTAACAGATGGTAAAATTTTACTTGATGGTGTAGATATATCAAAACTAAGCCAAAAGGATTTAAGAAATAAAATTGCCCTTGTTCCTCAAACAGCGAATCTATTTTCTGGAACTATTATTGATAATATAAGATTTGGAAAAGAAGATGCAACTATAGAAGAAGTAGAAAAAGCTATAGAAATAGCTCAAGGGAAAGATTTTGTTGAATCACTAGAAGATGGATATAATTCTTTAGTATCTCAAGGTGGAACAAACTTTTCAGGGGGTCAAAAACAAAGACTATCAATAGCAAGAGCTCTTGTTAGACAACCAGAAATATATATTTTTGACGATAGTTTTTCAGCTCTTGATTTTAAAACAGATAAAAAATTAAGACAAGCATTAAAATCAGAAATTACAGATAAAACAATGATCTTAGTTGCACAAAGAGTAAGTACAATACTAGATGCAGATAATATTATAGTTTTAGATAATGGTGAAATAGTAGGTCAAGGAAACCATAAAGATCTATTAGAGAATAATAAAGTATATAGAGAAATTGTACGTTCTCAGTTATCTGAGGAGGAATTATAATGACAGAAAACAATAAAGGGAAAAAACAAACAGGCCTAAGTGCAGGTAGACATGGAAAACTTGGTCAAGTTGCTGATAAGCCAAAGGATTTTAAAGGAACGCTGAAAAGACTTTCAAGATATTTAAAGCCATATAGTCTAATGCTTATTATAGTATTAATTATGGCTGTTCTT
Source organism: uncultured Tissierellaceae bacterium (assembly GCA_964415085.1). Classification (GTDB taxonomy): domain Bacteria; phylum Bacillota; class Clostridia; order Tissierellales; family Tissierellaceae; genus CAYPYI01. Next base: position 1,658 of record CAYPYI010000013.1, on the reverse strand, counting down.
GCAACAGTATTTAGCGTTATAAGCCCAAGAGTAATAGGACTTGTAACAGATAGTTTGGTAGATAGCTTAACAGCTGGAAAAGGTGTTAATTTTGATTATATATTAAAAATATTGAAAATATTGGTAGCAATTTATTTATCAAGTGCCTTATTCCAATATATTCAACATTTTATTATGGCAGGCATAAGTCAAAAAATGGTTTATGACTTAAGAAGAGAAGTTAATGAAAAAATATCGAGATTACCTCTTAAATATTTTGATAGTAATACAACAGGGGATATTTTAAGTAGAGTTATAAATGATGTTGATACAATAAGTAGGACCCTAGAACAAAATATCACTCAGTTTATTACAGCCATAATAACTTTAGTAGGAATCTTTATTATGATGCTTGCAATAAGTCCTGTAATAACATTAGTTACACTTATAACTATACCTCTTAGTGTACTTCTTACTAAGAATATAGCCAAAACTTCACAAGGACATTTCATGAAACAAGCAAGGTCTTTAGGAGACTTAAATGGACATGTGGAAGAGATGTATTCAGGTCACATTGTTATTAAAGCTTATGGATATGAAGATAGATCTATTGAAAAATTCGAAAAAATAAATGAAGATTTATACGAATCAAGTTGGAAAGCTCAGTTTATATCCGGAATAATTATGCCTATGATGCATTTAATAAATAATTTAGGATATATTTTTGTTTCGGTAGTTGGTGGTGTGTATGTAATACAAGGTAAAATTAGAATAGGTGAAATGCAGGCATTTTTAAACTATGCTAAAAGATTTACACAACCAATAATTCAAACAGCAGAGATAATTAATGAAATTCAATCCACAGTTGCTTCAGCAGAGAGAGTATTTGAACTTTTAGATGAAGAAGAAGAAGTAGAATATGATGGAATTAAAGTAGAAATAGACAATCCTCAAGGAGATGTTGTATTTGAAAATGTAAACTTTGGATATAACAAGGATGAGACAATTATTGAAAATATGAATATTCATGTTAAACCTGGAGAAACAGTAGCAATAGTAGGACCTACTGGAGCAGGTAAGACAACTTTAGTAAATTTACTAATGAGATTTTATGAAATAGATAGCGGTAAAATTACAGTTGATAATGTTGATATTAAAAATATGAATAGAAAAGACTTAAGAAGTATGTTTGGAATGGTTCTACAAGATACTTGGTTATTTAATGGAACAATCAAAGAAAATATAGCATATTCAAAAGATAGTGCAACAGATATAGAAGTTGTAAATGCAGCAAAATCAGCTCAATTAGACTACTATATAAGAACATTACCAGATGGATATGATACTTTAATAAATGAAGAAGCATCAAATATATCACAAGGTCAAAAGCAGTTATTAACAATAGCAAGGGTTATTCTAAAAGATCCTAGCATATTAATATTAGATGAAGCTACATCAAGTGTAGATACAAGAACAGAGATATTAATACAAAAGGCTATGGATGAACTTATGAAAGATAGAACAAGCTTTGTAATAGCTCATAGATTATCTACAATAAGAAATGCGGATATGATATTAGTAATGAAAGAAGGTAAAATTATTGAACAAGGAACTCATGATGAGTTACTAGAGCAAAAAGGATTTTACTATGAATTATATAACAGTCAATTTGCAGCATA
>CAYPYI010000012.1:31034-31482 GCA_964415085.1 uncultured Tissierellaceae bacterium | reverse complement strand
TCTATGAAAAAAGTGATTTAAAAAATAAATGGTTATGGGGAATAAGAGGAATAGATTTAAATAGGGATATTTATTATTATGAAAGAAATAACTCTTATAGAGTAGCGTTAAAATCTAACATTATAGTTGGAAGAGAGTATCAAATTATATCAAAAGAAAAGCCTAAAATAAATGGGATAAAATTTACTGAAATAGGAAGACTTAAATTATCAAATTATAGATTAAATGAAATTAAGAGTAAGAAAGTGGAATATAAAATATTTATTATGAAAATTAGAGAATATAATGTAGATTCTAAGAATTATATAAATGGGAAAGGTTATAGATTAAAAGAATCTAATATTACCTTTATAGACTTGACATGTGACAGCAAAATATTTAGTAATTACAGCGCATATTTAGCCTACGGCCAGTTTGCAATACGGCCACTTCAAAATAGTCCCACTGG
>CAYPYI010000012.1:17939-31024 GCA_964415085.1 uncultured Tissierellaceae bacterium | reverse complement strand
AGCTAAAGAAGAAAGAAAACAGATATCCTCATATTACAATCAAATTTATTTTTATTCAGAAAAAAATATTTTTGATGATGAACTAACAGATACAATTGGATTTATAAGAGATGGTGTAATGACAAAGATGAGATCTCAAAACGATATTGTAGGGTTATCATATACAAATAACGCAGATTTATTGATTGATTACCACAGAAAAAAAAGGATTAGTAAGGAAATTAAATATAATATTAATAAAATACCAAACAACTACACAAATGAAAACTATTTTAATATAGATATAGAAAATGAAAATGGGGAAAAATTATATTTTAATAATACAATTTCCAGTAAGTATTTTAATGAAAAATTGAAGGTAAAGTGTCAGTATAAAATAAGTGTAAATGTCTTAAAAGATGACTTTGTTATATATACAAGTGATAAATATTTGGAAAAGCTAAATTACGGAAATAAAGTTGAAATAATAGTAGATGATATAATAATTTACAAATTCAAATGTGTAGATAAGGAGAAGGTAATAGATAAAATAAATGTTGAGAAAGAAGAAATAAAAACTTGTTTTGATATAAATTATTTGATTAGGATATTATCAATAGATTCATATAATAAAATTCTAAATTCTAATTATATAACCATCTTGTCATATTTAAAAGAGTCAAATATTGATAGTTTATATTATACCTTTATAAAGAATAAAATAATGTATGAGGGAGTACCTATTGAATCAATAGGATACTTGAATAGATTATGGAGGGAGATAAATGAGAACGTTTCAGCAGAATATAAATACTAATATAATTTATGAAGAATTATTAGAGTTAAATGAAGAATTAAAATTAGATATAATTAAATTAGTTCCACTGGAGACATATTTTAATATATTAAATTCATCAAATAAATATTTGAAGAATATAGGCGAAGATAAAATTATAAATAACAAATTGAGAGAAGACGAAGTCTTTAAGATTTTTTTAAATCAATTTGAAAAAGGAGATAATAATACAGTAAAAGTAGTAACGACAGAATTACATAGTGTAATATTTAAAATTGGAAATGAAATAATGGAAAATGATATAGACTTTTTAGCTACTAATAAGAACGCTGTAGAAGAGAATTCTAAAAAAATAATAGACATTTTTAATAATAATATATTAGCTAGAATGGGAACAATATGTAACTATAATTATATAAAGATTTTTCTAATTATAACTAAAATTCATACATCTCCTGAATTAGATGATTGTATTTATAATATGATTATTAGCCAAAAATCAGTGAGTAATAAAAAGAAAACAATAGATAAAGATGTAATAAACAATCAAAGTAATGATAATATAAGAATTGAGTTTTTAGAAAAAGAGATAGAAAAGCTTAAAATAATTAATCATAATTTAAGTATTGAAAAAAATCAATTAGAATCACATAATAATTTTTTTAGCTCTAGATTTAAAGAATTAAGTAGACAATATGATAACAAAAACCAACATATTAAGAATGAATCAGAAAAGAAGGATAATAGGTATGAGAAAGAAATTAATATTTTAAAAGATAAAATAGAAGAATTAAATAAAGAAAATTTATATTTAAAAGATGAAGTTAATAGAAAAAAAGAAAAAATGTATGAAGTTGTAAAGTCTGAATGGATCAGAAATAACCAAGAAAAGATAATAGAAATAGCTAAGAAAGAAGATGAACTAACTAAATTGGATAAAGAAATACAAAGCTTGAATTTACAGTTTGATAGCTTTACTGAAAATATTCAAAGTAAAGTATTTGATGCATACTTGCAGGAATCAATTTTAGATAGAATAATACCAAAGGGTATGTCAGAACCTATAGTTAATGATTCAGAAGTATTCTCAGTTTTTCAAATCAAAGGAACAAAGTTTGAGCCAAATGCTGATGAAGTTAAACATATCAAACATTTTGTATCAGATATATCAGATAATTTTGAAGTTAGTGGGATAAGAAGCGGGCTCTATGGTCAGTATGATTTGGCAAATGTATTGGTAAATACCTTATCTTTAAGAGATACAGGAGTATTACTGTGTGGTGAAGGTTCAAGAGACTTAGTAAATGGATATTCATATGCATATTCATCAGAATCAGCACATATTATTACTTTACCAAGTGGCTTTAATAATATAAATGAAATATTTAGTATAATTCAAAACTCAGACAATCAGGTAATTTTAATTGAAAATTATCAAGCTGGTATAAACGATAATTTAATATTAAGTATATTAAAGTCTAGATCTGATAAAATTGTATTTTTTTCACTTGAAAATAAGGAAGATGTAAAATATATACCTAAGTATATATTTAATTGGTTTATGCTAATACATACTGACCTTAACTACAAAGAAGATGTAACAATTGAATATGAATATAACTTAGGTCATGGAAAAAAATATGTCAAATCGTACTCTCCTAAATTGGAAAATAACATTATTGAAGAAAATAGTAACTATTTGGATCTTATAAATGAATTAGGATTATCTGAATTGGCAAAAAATAAGCTAGTAATAATACTAATTAATTGTATTAGAATTAACAATTTTATCAATAAATATAAAGAAAATGATTTTAATCGAGAATATTTTGATAAAATACTTTGTTGGTATTTAATAGAAGAATATATCTTAGTTGAAAATGATAAAGAAAAATTAGAAAGACTAAGTAAAAAAATATCTTTGCTTAGCTCAAATTATGAAGAGTATAGCTTTATATTGGATAATTTAAAGGTTAGGTTTGATTAAATGAATATAGAAAAAAGTATGGAAGATATTATGAAAATTAATAGGTTTAAAGAAGAATCTAAATATGAATATAATATAAGATTATTTCATTCTGCAGTATCATTTTGGATAGATCATGTTATATACTTTAAAAGTGAACCTTTAAATAAATTTAAAATAATAAATTGTATAAATGAGAAGTGTAGATATTTATATTATATTTTAAATATACCTAAAAATTGGTTACCAGAAGATGAGTTGAATAAATTTATTGATTTTTTTATAGATAAAAAAATACATATTAAACATTTATCTATTAACAAAGAAGGTTTTTACGATATTCATCCAATTAATTTATTGTATAATAATAAATTGTTTTGTAAGGAAAACAAAGGAAATACCAGTGTAAGATCGGGAATGGTGTATTTATATGATTATAATGAGTTGGATACTAAGAGGGAATGTTTCGATTTAGAAAAAGATATATATATGAGGAACAAAAAAATTGAAAATATTATGAAAAAAGATCTCCCATTGGAATGGAAAGTAAACACATCTATAGAGATTAAAAAAATTTTCATACCAAATAAAACAGGTATATTTGAAAAATCCTGGAATAAATTTAGCTTATCAAATAGTTTAAAAAACAATAGGTACCTAACAATTGGATGTGATGGGAATTATTACATATATGAGAAACAGGATAATAAACAGAAGTTTTATAAATTAAATGAATATTATGTTTTAGAAAAGGAAATATATAGGTTAATGTATTATATTTATTCAAAATCTAAATTTTACAATAGTTATATAGGTGAGGTTGATAGGTCGGTAGATAATTTTAATATCTATTTAGAGAATAAATTGCCAAAATTAGAAAATATTATATTAAACAATTTATCATGGCCAGTAGATAGATATAATAGTAGAAGTTATTTTGTTACTACGTTAGAAGGTGGGGAAGTAATAGATAATATGCTTAAGAACTTAAGATAAACCAGAGGACTATCAATAAAATGATGGTCTTTTTTAAATTAATAATCAACACTTGATACATCTCATTCGTCTAATAGATAAGAGGCTAAAAAGGAGGGGCGAATTGATAAATAAATTATATACTGATTATTATAATCAAATATTATGGTATTGTATGAATTTAACAAATCATAATATACAATTAGCTGAAGATATTACTCAGGATACATTCATAAAAGCATTAGAAAATATGCATATATTAAATGACTTAAGTGAATCAAAATGTAGATCTTGGCTATATACAACCAGTAGGAATATTTTTATTGATAAAATAAGACGTATATCTAATGAACCAAAAATAAACCCAAAACTTTACAATGAGGATGACCTTAGTAAAATTGTTGTTATTCAATTATGTCAACAGCTTCCACCAGAAGAGAAAGATATATTTTATATGAGATATATTGAGGGATATAATTCTACAGAGTTGGGTGAAATATTTAATATGTCAGCTTCAACAGTTAGGTCAAGATTATCCTCAGCAAGGAAGAAAATAGCAAATATCTATTATGATGAAGGGAAGAAAGGTGATTGATATGGAAAAGAAAAAATTAATAATTAATACTGCGGTTTGTGATTCAAGAAATGTAATGGAAGAGACACTTAAATCTTATGAAGAGATAAATATTAATACAGCATTTATGTTAGTTTCAGAAAAATCTAAAGTACTATTATCGAAATATAATATAAATATTAATTCTGCAGATGTTATTGAGATAGAAGAAGATGCCAATCTGGTTGTACAAAATGGTTCTTATGAATTAAATGCTAGTACGAGTTTTTTAAAACCTACTGTTTTATTAGTTAATGGTAGCCTAAATATTACAAATGAACTAGAAGATAGATTAGAGAATATTTTATTTATAAATGTAAATGGTATGTTATCCTATCCATCTAGTCTAGATGGTAAATTACCACCTATTAAAGTAAATGGATCAATTGAATGCTATCCATCTGATGCTATAAAGTTAAAAAGTAAAGTTGTTATAGATGATCTATTTATTTTAAGAGCCAAAGAGAATAAGTATTATGCTAAAAATAAAGTAATTATAAGTGATGAATCATTGAATTTAGATAAACTTAATGAACTAGGCGTAGTATTTATTACTAAAAAAGCAGTAATAAAAGAAGAACTTTTAGAAAAGGCAGTAAATCTATTTGATGAGAGTGTAAAAATTAAAATAATACCTAAGGGATATAGTTATTATAAGAATAGAAAACTGGATAGCCAATTTATTAAAAAATATGGTAATAAAATCTATACTGATGGTGATTTAGTAGTAGATAATAATTGTTTAGATGGATTAGATAAAATAGAATCTTTGATAGTTGAAGGAACACTATATGTTACTGTTAAAGCATCGAAGATTCTAGAAAATAAAGACTTAGAATATAGTAAGCTTGAGATTATAAAAGGTGAGATAATAGAAGATAGAGCATTTATAACTATTGATAGACTTTTATTAAATCAAAATAAAGATGGTATAAGGGTTGAAGATGCAGGGATTGTTAAAATTTCTAAAGATTTAAGTATAGAAAGAATAATTAATGATCTTGAACTAGTTGACTGTGGAATTGTTAATTGTAGTGAGGAACAGAAGTCTGCTGTTGAAATGATATCGAAAAATGTAGGTATAATAAAAGAATTTGAAGGTGAATTTCATGGAATAAAGGATGTATTGGAAAACCTAGGTTCTTTCAAGGAAGATACTAAAATAATAAATACTTCATCATACACTTTATAAAAAGAAATGACATTAAAGTTATTTTTTATATAAACATTGATATATTAGAATACTTAGTTTAATAAATTTTATATAATAAATAAGTTGTTTGGGTATAAATGAATTAAGGTGGTGTTTATATGGAAATATTAATGTTGAATGAGAAAGATATAAGAGATGTTTTTACTATGAAAGATGCGATTGATGCTTCAAAAGAAGCTTTATCCTATTATTCTGAAGGTAAAAGTAAAACTCCTTTAAGAGTAAATATAAATGTAGATAAATATAATGGAGATAGTTTATATATGCCAGGATTAGTTGAAGATAGTGAAGCACTAGGTGTTAAGATAGTTTCTACCTATCCTGATAATTCTAAAAAAGGTAAAAATACAGTTCCATCAACTATGGTTTTATTAAATGCAGAAGATGGAATAGTAAAATCAATAATAGATGGAACATATTTAACGAGACTTAGAACAGGTGCTGTATCAGGTGCTGCTACAGATATTCTTGCAAGAAAAAATAGTAAAGTATTTGTAATGTTCGGAACCGGAGGACAAGCAAGAGAACAGTTAGAAGCTGTTTTATCGGTTAGGCCTATAGAAAAAGTAATTATATTTGGTGGAAATGATCAAGAAAAAACAAAAGATTTTGTTAAACAAATGAATAATGACTTTAAAGACTTATATAGCGTAGATATTGTAGTAGGAATAGATAAGGATGAAGCTGTTTCTAATGCAGATATAATTACTACAGTTACACCATCAAAAACTCCTACCTTCAATGGCAAACTATTAAAAGCTGGAACCCATGTAAATGGCGTAGGATCGTATAGAGAAGATATGGTGGAAATGGATGAGTATACAGTTTCTGATGCAGACAAGCTATATACAGATACTTTAGAGGGAGTTATAAATGAGTCTGGTGATTTCATAAAACCACTGGAAGATGGAAACTTGAAAAAAACTGATATTACTGGAGAATTGGGACAAGTAATAATTAACGAAATACCAGGTAGGGAAACAGATGAGGAAATAACTGTTTTCAAAACAACAGGAACGGCAGTACTTGATATAGTTACAGCTGAAAAGATATATCAAAATGCAATAAAAAGAAATGTAGGTCAAATAATAAATATGTAGATCTATGTATAAAAATTATATTTATAATAAAAAGAAGTGTGAATATTTATATATCACACTTCTTTATTATTTAGAGTCTCTAAAAATAATAGTATTTCATAGCCGCTATCAATTCTGTATATATAATTGTCAAAGATTAATTCATGCTTATCGGAAATAGTAAAAGTTTTATATGCATTTTCTTGTTCTAATTCGATGAGATACAATGAACCCTCAATAACTTGATTTACTTTATTTTTGTAGTAATAATCTTGTTTATTTAGTAAATCTATAAAAATATCCTTATCTTTCTGGTTTAAAGTAAGTTTTTCAAAATTAGGGTTTATAATATTGATATTTAAATTATCTTTATCTGAATTATAAAAGGAATTAAATTTTTTAGGCTCTAGTCTTTGATATAGTAAAACAGTTAATATTAATAATAAAATAAGGATTATAAAGTATTTCTTTTTCGTAGATATAATTTATCACCTCTTTTTTTATATATCATTATATCATTAAAACATGTTTTAATGATTTTAAAATGTATAAATATTTAAATAACATATAATATAAGGAGGATAGAATCAGTATATATAATATATTAGATGAAAAGTACAGGGAACTATTATCTTTAATAAATCTTTATTTAGAAGGGCTAACTTCTCTTACAGCTGAAGAAATTGAAGAAAGAATTTCTATATCTTATGATTAAGGTGAAATAATAGCTACTCAATATAATCATTTAGTAAATAGCTTGTATTAAAATCAGATAACTGATTTATAATAAATTTTGATATTTCTTTAATTTCCTCAAGATTATTAAGAAGAAGGTTATCAGTTTTATTTTTTGCCCAAGATGCAATGTATTTAAAACTATAACTAGAAGTATCATATCCTAAAAAATATAAAACTATAAGGGCAATACTTTCAGCTTGTATTTCTAGCTTAGGTATATCTGAAAAATTTACACTAGGGTTTAACTTTGGATTATGGACTATGCTATGTGCCAGTTCATGTATTAATGTTTTAATAGTCTGTAGTTCTGACATATTATTACTAACTACAATTTTATTTTCTCTTAGAGAATAATAACCTTTAATATTTTTAGAACTATTAAAGGTTTCGAAAGTTATTTGTGTATTATTTAAAGAAGCTATGTTACATATAGTTTTTATTAAATTATCATTATTTCTAACACGACCTTCTAATTCTTTTATTTTAAAAAGATCTAATTCATCTCCTTCTGTTTGAGAAATATCGAAAACATTTGCATATTTGTAATATAAAATTTTATTACATAATTTTTTCTTTTCTAAAATATCATCATCACTGTCATCGAGACTATTTTTTTTATCAATAGAATTATTATATTTTACAGGTATTAAAATTTTTATAGCTTTTTCATTTTTTTTTACATGTCTATTAAATTCTTTTTCCCATTTTTTAAATCCACATACTAAACTAGCATTAGGGCATTGTAAATGAATCAATAATATATTTCTTTCACTATAGTTATAAAATTTAGAAATAGTTTTTAAGTGATTTTTCCAGTTTTCTGTTTTATAAACATCCTTTACACCTTTTGAAATTATATTAAATAAACACTCTATTGATTTTTTATTTTTATGTTTCATATAAATTCCTCCTTTATTAATTATTACGAAAGTATAATAAAGATCCCTTTATTAAGAAATAATTAATAAATAGTTAAATCTTAATAAATAATTATAGGATAATATTTAATAAGATAGAATAAAAGGAGAGGTAAATGTGAAAGAATATTTATTTTTAATATATAAGATAATTATATTTTTAATTTCTTATATCATAATAATAAAAAGAGATAATAATAACACGAAAAATAAATTAGGAATTATATTATTTATGATATATTTATATTTAGTATTAACTGTAACATCACCTGGTGTAATTTATGATATTAACAGATACGGTTTTACAATGAGAAATATAAATTTAAAACCTTTCTCTGAAGAAATAAATACAATTGGTTATATTTTAAATGTTTTTATGTTTATTCCTTTAGGATTTTTATTAGCTATTTTATGGGATGGTTATAATCTTAAAAAGACTGTATTTACAGGATTTATATTTTCATTTATAATTGAATTTTTTCAACTATTTAATTTTAGAGCCAGCGATATAGATGATCTAATAATGAATACATTGGGTTGTTTGATAGGATATATAATTTATAAGGTGTTTTTAATTTTGTTTAAGAAAATAGATAAATTACAATTATTAATAAAAAAATTACAAGTTCAGATAAATCCTATACGTATATTTATAATATATATGCTTGTAAGATTCTTTTTATATGATGAGTTCTTACTTGCTAAATTTATATATAAATTTTAACTTATTACTTTAGTAGGTAAAAATACTAAAGCTTTTAATGATTATATGATATAATTTATTACCAAGGGGGAATAAATTATGGAAAATAAGTTGGCGCCAAGATATACAAAAAAAGAAGAATTTTTAAATACTATAACTCATGCATTAGGGATAGTGCTATCATTAGTATCTTTAATTTATTTAATATATAAAGCAGTTGTAGATAAAAGTGTTATTAGATTGGTCGGCTTTAGTGTTTATGGAATATGCTTAACTTTAATGTTTTTATCATCAACACTATATCATGGGATTAGAAATGAAAGAGTAAAGAAGTATTTGAGACTTCTAGATCATTGTGCAATATTTTTATGTATAGCGGGAACATATACTCCAATAGCCTTATTAAGCTTTAAAAGTAACCTTGGTTTTGTAATGTTAACTTTGGTTTGGATACTTGCTATATCAGGTATAGTAATGAAAGTTTATACTTTTTTTAAAAGTAAATTTAATAAGATGGAAGTTGCATCTTTAGTTCTTTATTTACTAATGGGTTGGATAAGTGTATTTTTTATTAAAGAAATGATTATAAATATAGGATTAAAGTTTTTTAGCTATATATTACTTGGTGGAATATTTTATTCCGTAGGTGTATTTTTTTATAGTAATAAGAAAATAAAATTTAATCATTTTATATGGCATATATTCATACTTTTAGGTTCCATGTCAATGAACATTGGTATAATAAAATTTTTATAAAGTTAATAAAGTATTAATACTTTATTTAGTAACTATTAATCTTCCTTGTATATAATTAATATAAAGTATATAAAAGGGAGATTTTCTTATGAAGGTAAAGAATAAGTTTAGATTTTTAATTTTTACTATTTTAATATTATTTTTAATATTATTTATAATGCAAATAATTATAAATAAAAGAACCATATCTGATTATAATTTAACTCGTCATATTGTATTAGATGCAGGTCATGGGGACAATGATCCAGGAACTATAGGCGTAAATGGGATATATGAGAAGGATATAGCTCTTAAACTGGCATTAGATTTAGAAAAAAGTTTAAAGAAAAAAGGGTTTAAAGTTACAATGATAAGGAAAGATGATACATATGTTGAAAATATAGACAGAGCTCAAATTGCAAATGATAAAAATGCAAGTATGTATATAAGTATTCATTGTAATGCTGTTGAAAACAAAGAAAATGTCAATGGCATACAAGTCTTATATTATCCAGGTTATAATAACAGTATAGTTGCAGATCATTTTTTAAGAGAAATATTGAAAACTACAAATGCTAATGATAAGGGGATTATTGAAAGAGAAGATTTAATAGTTTTAAATAAGACTAAAATGCCAAGTTTTATCATAGAGACCGGATTTTTATCAAATAGAAAAGAAGCAGAACTTTTAAATAGTGATGATTACCAAAAGAAAATAGTAGAAGGAATAGTAAATGGAATAATATTATTAGATAAATAAAATATAATAAATTGGGTATAATTTTTTTAAGGGGGAATTAGTATGGAAAATTTATTTGTTTGTTATCCTAAATGTAGTACTTGTAAAAAGGCTAGAAATTGGCTAGATGAAAACAATATTGATTATAAAGAACGTGATATAAAGCTTAACAATCCAACTGTTGAGGAGTTAAAAAATTGGATTAATAAAAGTGGTTTACCAGTTAGGAGATTTTTTAATACAAGTGGAATGAAATATAGAGAGCTTAATCTAAAAGATACTTTAGATTTAATGTCAGATCAAGAAAAAATAGAATTATTAGCAACTGATGGTATGTTAGTTAAAAGACCTATTCTAGTAACTGAGAATAAGGTTTATGTAGCATTTAAAGAAAAAGAGTGGGAAGAACTATTAGATTAGCATGTTTTAATACATGCTTTTTTTGTGCGAAAATAAGAAGTTTAACATTATTTTAGAATGTACAATTCATGTGATATAATTAGAATATAAAAAAAAGGGGAGATAGAGTTGAAACTAAACAGAAAACATTTATTATTATTTATGACATTTGCTTTGGTATTATCTTTAGCAGCATGTAGTAGTAATGATGCTAACAAGGCAGAAGAAAAAATTGAAAATGAAGTAGAAAAAGTAGAAGAGAAGTTAGAGAAAGTTGACATTAATGTTGCTGGATTAAAAGGTGCAACAACTATTGGTCTAGCTAAATTAGTAGATGAAGAAGAAACAGATGATTTTGATATTGATTTTGAAATGTATAATATGCCTGAAGAGATTGTAGCGGGACTTACAAAAGGTGAGATTGATATTGCAGCAGTACCTGCTAATTTAGCATCTGTTTTATATAATAAAACTGAAGGAGAAATACAAGTAGCATCTGTAAATACTTTAGGAGTATTATATATAGTTGAAAATTCCGACAATATAAAAGATATAAATGATTTAGAAGGAAAAACAATATATACATTAGGAAAAGGTACTACACCTGAGGGTGTATTGAACTCATTTATAAAAGAGAATAACTTAGAAAATGTTAATATCGAATTTAAGCAAGAGGCAAGTGAGATAGCAGCTATTTTGAATAAGGAAGAAAATATAATTGCAATGATACCAGAGCCTTTTGTAAGTGTTGTATCAATGAAAAATGAAAATGTAAGAAGAGTATTCGATATGGCGGATGAATGGGAAAAAATTAATAACTCACCACAAGTAACAGGTGTATTAGTGGCAAGAAAAGAATTTATTGATAATAATAAAGAAGTTTTCGATAAGTTTTTAGAAGAGTATGAAAAGTCAATTAATTTTGCAAATGAAAATGTTGCAGAGGTTTCTAAGATTGTTGAAGATTTTGAAATTGTACCAGAAGGATTAGGAGAAAAATCTATACCTAATATTAATATGCAATATATAGATGGTTCTGATATGCAAGAAGCAGTAAGTAAATATTTAGAAAAATTATACGAGTTCGAGCCAAAGTTAGTTGGAGGTAAATTACCTGATGAAGGATTCTATTATAAAAAATAAATTAAAAATTTATAGTTTTTTATTTTGGATAATTGTCTGGAGTATATTAGGTAGGGTTATCAATAACCCTATCTTATTTCCAGACCCTTTTTCTGTAATAAAAGCTTTATTTAATTTACTATTTGTTAAAGAGTTCTATTTAAGCATAATGAATTCAATATTTAATATAGGTTTGGGACTTATTTTGGGAATTATTTTGGGCTTAGCTCTTGCGATAGTATCCTATAAAAGTATTCTATTAAAAGAAATAATAATAATGCCAATTAACATTATTAAATCCACACCAATAGCATCTATTGTTATAATATTATTGGTATGGTTTACATCTAAAAGTTTACCTATTATTGTTGTTATGTTAATTGTAGTACCTACTATTTATTTTAGTGCCTATGAAGGTTTGATGAATGTTGATATTAAAATTTTAGAATTAAGTAAAGTATTTAATGTAGATAAGAAAAAGATTATAAAATTTGTATATTTAGATAAATTAAGAGAGTTTTTATATCCAAGTATTGTATTATCGACAGGGCTTGCGTTTAAATCAGGAGTTTCTGCAGAAGTTATTGCACTTGTAAAAAATTCAATTGGAGAAAATATATATTACTCAAAACTTTATTTAGATACACAAGATTTATTTGCCTGGACTATTACAATAATATTATTATCAAAAGTATGTGAAAGAATAATTACTAAATTACTTTTAAGGGTGAGATAAATGGATATAAAAGTAAAAAATCTTAATTTTGGATATGATAATTTAATAATATTTAAAAATTATAATACAACAATCTTAAATAATAGATATAATGCGGTAATAGGACAATCAGGAAGTGGGAAAACTACACTTTTAAGAATATTATCTGGCCTTGAATCTGAATATTCTGGAGATATTGAAGGTATGGATGATAAAAGTATATCTATATGCTTTCAAGAGAATAGACTACTTGAGAATTACAGCATAAAAGATAATATAAATTTTGTCCAGAAGGAAAATTTATCAGATTCATATATAGAGTTGGAATTAAAAAAAATAGGACTAGATATAGATATGAACAAGAAAGTATACCAATTAAGTGGAGGTATGAAACAA
>CAYPYI010000012.1:0-17929 GCA_964415085.1 uncultured Tissierellaceae bacterium | reverse complement strand
GGAGAATAGCAATTTTAAGATGTGTTCTATATGATGCAGATATTTTTATATTAGATGAGCCATTTAAAGAACTAGATGAATTTAATTATAATTTAACTATAAATTATGTTAAAAATAAATTATTAGATAAAACAGTAGTATTTACAACACATAATGAGAAAGAAATAAATTTGTTTTGGGCAAATGTTATTAATTGTTGTTGACTTTAAATAAAGATTATATATACTTAATATTGAAAAGTGAATATTTTAGGTTAATTGTTTATAAATTATTAAAAGGAAGTTGAGTGAAATTCTCACACGGTCCCGCCGCTGTAATAGCTAGTTTATTTCTAAAACCACTGGGAAACTGGGAAGGTGAAGTAAATGTTATGCTTAAGTCAGAATACTGCCTATTTAAAGTACCAAATCTTTACGGAAGATAAAGAGGTAACAATGTTTATTACCTTCTTTTAAAGAAGGTTTTTTTTATTAATAATTTAAGGAGGGGTATTTTGGAAATTATATTTAAACCTATTGGATATATCAATTCACCTTATAAAGACAAGAAAGATATACCAAGACAAAGTGTTTTAAAAGAGAATATTTTTGGGAAAGTAAAATTTGAAGAGAAATTTAAAGATGGTATGTATGGATATAAAGCTGGTGATTATATTGTATTATTATTTAACTTTCATGAATCTAAATCTTCTAAAATGATTATTAATCCTCACGGTTCCAAAGAGGAGAGGGGAGTTTTTGCAACTAGATCTCCAAATAGACCAAATGGAATAGGTATGAGTATTGTTAAGATTGTAGAAATTGATGAAGATGGATTCACTTTTGATGGTGTAGATATGCTTGATAATACTCCAGTTATTGATATTAAACCATATAGTAGTGGTCTTAATCCAAAAGAAAATTAATAGGAGGAAGATTGATGAATAAAAAAATAAATTATTACTTATAGTTTTAACTTTAGCTTTATTAATAACAGCATGTGCAAACAAAGAAGAAGACAAAAATGTTGAGAAAGAGAACTTAGATGAGAAGAAAGTTGTATTAGAAGATGAAAATAAAACCGTTGATGTTTTAAATTTAGCAGGTGGGGATTGGGGATATCCAAATCCATATGCTCACTACTCTAGAGGTCCAGGATCTTATAAAATGAAGTTAGTTTTTGATAGCTTACTTGAAAGAGGACCTAATGGTATGATCCCTTGGTTAGCAAAGGAGTATAGTGTATCTGAAGACGGTTTAGAATATATATTTACTTTAAATGATGAAGTTTACTGGCATGATAATGAGAAGTTAACAGTCGATGATATAATCTTTACAATTAATTATTATAAAGAGCATCCACCAGTATCTAATGATTTAAATTTATCCACTGATAATGATTACATAGTAGCTTTAGAAAAAATGGATGAAAATACTTTAAAGATAGTAGTAGATAAAAAGGATGCAACTTTACTAGAAAAATTTGGTTCCTTCAGAATACTTCCAAAACATATATGGGAAAAGGTGGATGATCCAGATAGCTTTATTAGTGAAGAATCTATTATCGGATGTGGACCTTATATATTAACAGATTATAATAAGGAGCAAGGAGCTTATAAATTTAAAGCTTTTGATAAATATTACAAAAATATTTTAGTAAATGAGATAAATTTTGTGCCTACAAGTGATGAGTTGTTATCTTTTGAAAGTGGCGAAATTGATCTAACAGATGTTACACTTGATTTAACTAAGCAATATGAAGATAATGATGAGATTAAAGTTGTTGAAAACCCTGCATTTTGG
Source organism: uncultured Tissierellaceae bacterium (assembly GCA_964415085.1). Taxonomy (GTDB): domain Bacteria; phylum Bacillota; class Clostridia; order Tissierellales; family Tissierellaceae; genus CAYPYI01. Next base: position 16,148 of record CAYPYI010000012.1, on the reverse strand, counting down.
GGATATAAGCTTATGTTTAATATGGAAAAAAATGAAGAGTTCAAAGATTTAAACTTAAGACAAGCAATAGCTTATGCAGTGAATCAAGATGAATTAATTGAAAAAGTAGGAAGAGGCGCTGGTAAGAAAGCGAGTGCAGGATATTTACCAGTTCAACATTCATTCTACAATGAAAATGTAAAGAAATATGAATATAACATTGAAAAATCAAAGGAATTATTAGATGATAATACTTATGAATTTGAATTATTAATAGGAAATTCAAATCCAGAAGTAAGGATTGCAGAAATTATTAAACTAAATTTAGAAGAAATAGGAATAAAATTAAATGTAAAAAGTATAGATTCTAAGTCAAGAGATGCAGCTATTAAATCTGGAGAATATGATATTGTTTTAAATGGTCATGGAGGTTGGGGTAATGATCCTAATATATTAACAAGTCAATACTCAACACTTGGTAAAAAACAAGCCAATATACCAGGATACGAAAATGATGAAATAAATAGGCTATGTAAAGAGCAAATAGAACAAACAGATCCAGAAAAAAGAAAAGAAATAATTTATAATTTACAAGAAGTAATTGCAGAAGAAGTTCCAATGTTACCTCTTTATAATACTGTAGATTATAGTATATATAGACCAAAAAAATATGATGGATATAAGCATGTTTATAATCATCATTCACTTACACATAATAAAATATCATTTGTAGATATGGAGTAAACTATGAAAGTTATAAGAAAAGTTTTAGAATACTTATTTATTTTGATAATAATACTAAGTCTAAACTTTTTAATCCCCAGGTTAATGCCTGGGGATCCCTTTACTTATCTTTCAAGTGATGAAGGGGATATTCATCAAAGTTACTCAGAGGAACAAATAAATATGTATAAAGCATATTATGGCCTAGATAAACCTTTAAATGAACAATATAAAGATTATATATATAAACTAATAAATAAAGATTTAGGAATGAGTATTCACTATAATGATAAGGTAAGTAATATAATAAAAAATAGAGCTAAATGGACTATAGCTATATCGTTTATTAGCTTATTTATAAGTTTTATTATAGGCTTGGTATTAGGTAGTATATCAGCATATAAAAAAAATAGTATGTTTGATAAATTTATTTATACATTAATGATGATCTTATCTGAAATTCCATCATTTTTGATAGGAATATTTCTGCTCTTTATTCTTGGAGCTAAATACAAGGTTTTTCCATTATCAGGAGGTATGACCGTTTTCTCTGATTATACAGGTTATGAGAGATATAAAGATTTAATTATGCATGCTATAATGCCTATAATGTCTTTAGTATTGTCTCAGGTAGGTTCTTTTTACCTTTTAAGTAGAAATAGCATGTTAAATATTATAAAAAAAGAATATATTAAAACAGCGAAAGCTAAAGGATTGAAAACTAGAAAAATAATTTTTACTCATGCACTAAGAAATTCAATAATACCAATAATTACAAGACTATTCATGAGTTTAGGATCCATTTTAAGTAGTGCCATACTAGTAGAAAATGTATTCAATTATCCAGGGATTGGTAGCCTAATGAAGCAATCAATAATTCTAAGAGACTACACTTTAATTCAGGGCATATTTTTATATGTAAGTATACTGGTTCTTAGTATGAATTTTTTAGCTGATATATTATATAAATATATAGATCCGAGGTTGAGATATGATTAAAATATTTAAAGAGTTTTCTACTATAGGAAAATTATCAATACTATTTATTATTTTTTTAGTAGTTGTTTCTATATTTTCAAATACTATAAATAGATATCCATATAATAAACCATCAGGTCCTGCTCTTAGTCCGCCAAGTAAAGACCATATATTTGGAACTGATGATTTAGGAATTGATCTTTTTGCTCAAATAACAAATGGTGCAAAACTAAGTCTTAAAATTGGATTTTCTACAGCATTAATTTCAGGATTCTTAGGCATGTCTCTTGGAATAATAGCTGGATATTTTGAAGGAATAATAGATATTATTATTATGAGAATAGTTGATATACTAATATCACTACCAGAAATGCCAGTTATGATACTTCTAGGAGCATTTTTTGGGCCAAATATAAAAAATATTATACTTGTTTTATCTTTATTTTCATGGGTGAGACCAGCCAGAATAGTTAGATCAAAGATATTATCACTAAAAAAAGAAAAGTATATAATAGCATCTAAAAGCTATGGTGCAAAGTTTATCCATTTAACTAAAGTACATTTTATAAAAGAAGTATATCCTATAATATCTATTTCGATGATAAAGATAATGTCTAAATCAGTAGTAGCGGAAGCTGGATTATCCTTTTTAGGTTTAGGGGACCCAACAAACAAAAGTTGGGGTATTATACTAAATCATGCACTAAACTTCAAAGGGATATACTTTACTAACTATTGGAAGTGGTGGATTTTGTTTCCAGTAGTGTTTTTAGTATCGTTAGTTTTATCTATGGCATATATTAGTAATGATCTAGAGAAAATATTTCAGATGAAATTGTAAATTAAAGGAGATACATATGGAAAGTAATTTACTTGAAATAAATAATTTAAATGTTACATATAAAATGAAAGGTTATGAGGTTAAAGCAGTTAAAAATTTCAATCTAGCTTTGAATAAAGGTCAAACTATAGGAATAATAGGCGAATCAGGTAGTGGAAAGAGTACACTAGCTTTGTCAATTATGGGTCTTTTAGATGAGAATGCTTTTGTTGAAGGCAGTATAAAGTATAAAGGTTTAGAACTAAATAGTTTAAATAATGCAGAGTTAAATAAAATTAGATGGGATAAAATAGCAGTTGTATTTCAAAATAGTTTGGATGTTTTAAATCCTGTTTTAACCATTGATTATCAAATATCAGAAGTATTAATAAAAAATAAAAATATGACTAAGCTAGAAGCGTCAAAAAAAGTTGAGTTGTTGCTGGAAAAAGTTGGACTTGAAAAAGATATAAAAGATATGTACCCTCACCAATTATCTGGAGGCATGAGACAAAAAGTATTAATAGCCATGGGTATTAGTTGTAATCCAGAAATTCTAATTGTTGATGAGCCAACATCTAGTCTTGATGTTATAAGTAAAATGGAAATAGTTTATTTACTAAATGAAATTAGAGAAAAAGAGAATATAACATTAATAGTAATATCTCATCAGATGGACACAATTTTAGCTCTTACTGAAGAAATAATAGTCATGTATCAAGGATTAATACTAGAAAAAGGAAATACAAAAGAAGTTATAGATGAACCATTACATATGTACACTAGGGGACTTATAAATTCAAGCCCGGATATTAATCCATATAGTGATATGTGGGGAATTCCTGGAGAATATAGTTCAGATAATAATGGGTGCCCTTTTGAGAATAGATGTACTTAAAGTATTGAAAAATGCTTGGATATAGTTCCAGATCTTGTGGAAATTAAAGACAATAGGTATATATCATGTAATAGAGGTGGTATAAAGACAATACTTAATGTTAAAGATGTATCTAAAGATTATAAAAATAAAAATAGAAATATAAAAGCATGTGACAAAATAAATTTAGAAATTAAAACAGGGGAAGTTGTATCTTTAATTGGGAAAAGTGGTAGTGGGAAAACAACACTTGGAAGTATAATAGCAGGCATATTAAAGCAAGATTCAGGAGAAGTATATTTTTATGATGAAAAAGTTAAAAATAATAACTTTACAAGTAGAAAAGAAGGGATACAAATAGTATTTCAAGATCCATATTCATCTATTAATGAAAATTTGTCTATAGATGAAATAATTTTAGAGCCTCTTAAAATAATAAAAGAAAAAAATAATTTGAGAGAAAAACTAGATGAAGTTTTAGATTTAGTTAAGCTTCCTAGAAATGAAGCATTTTTAGAAAGAAAAGCGTATACTTTAAGTGGTGGACAAAGACAAAGACTATCTATAGCAAGAAGCTTAATAATGGAGCCTAGATTATTAATAGCAGATGAGATAAGTTCTATGCTTGATTTATCAACACAAGCAAATATATTAAGATTACTAAAGGAAATACAAAATAAAAAAGGATTTAGTATGCTTTATATTACACATGATCTCTCTTTAGCAAGGAAAATTTCAGATAGGATATATGTAATAAATGATGGTCAAATCATAGAAACAGGGTCATCAAGGGAGTTGTTTGACAATCCAAAGCAAGTTTATACCAAAAAACTTATAGGTAGTAATTTAATATACAAAGGGATTTAAAGGTTTCTATGTTGATATAGAAATCTTTTTTGCTTATTACTCAAAAGTATACTAAAATTAGGATATAAGTTTATAAAAGGGGGATTATATGTTAAAGAAAAATAAGAAGCTAATTGTAATATTATTAATATTAATTATAGTATTTCCAAATGTGATACAAGCAGTAGAAAGCACTCATAAATATGAATTGAAAAAAGTTAACAATACAAATGTAAACGTTGTTACTATAGACCTAAAAGATGAGGGATACTCATATGAAGTTGTAACTGCAAATGATAAACGAATAGGAGATGAATCTTTTTATCAAATGATAAAAAGAAAAAAACCATTAGTAGCTATAAATGCTAATTATTTTGATGCATATAAAACAAAAGTACCCTATGGTAGCATTATAAAAAATGGGAAGATAATTAACTTAGAAGGTAATGACTCTGTGCTTTTAGTAAATGATAAAAATGAAGTTAAAATAGAGTCATCATCTATAATTATTAATGGATATACTGATGGAAAAAAGAAAAATGAATATGATGTAAAAACTGATAAAATGAACTTCCATACATTTAACATTTGGTATGTAAATACAGAGGTAATTGATTCTTCAGGTGTTTATTTATTTACAAATGAAAATAAAAATGAATATAAGTTTAACAAGTCAGGAACAGCTATTATTGTAAAAGATGGAAAAGTTTTAAATATAATAAAAAATCCAAATAATATTAAATTAGATGATAATTCCTATATTATATATTATGGAAAAGATGCAGCTAAGGATGATTATATACAAGCAAGATTTAAAAAAGGGATAAGAGTAGATTTAGAATATCAACTAAATAGAAAAGATGAACAAATCTCAGCTGATGGTAAAATAAACCAATTAATATCAGCAGGTCCATTATTGGTGGAGAACAATAAGGTTGTTTATAATAATAAAGACACAAAAAGAGCACAAAGAAGTGCTATAGGTATAACAGAAGATAATAAATTAATACTTGTAACAAAATCAAACTTATCATATTTAGAACTTGCAAATATTATGAAAAGCTTAGGATGTAAAGATGCTATGAACTTAGATGGTGGTGCATCATCTGCTTTGTTTTATAATAATAGATACATAACTAAACCTGGTAGAAAGCTAAATACAGTATTTATGATTTATAATTAAGGAGTTAGTTATGGATAGGATAAAACTAGTTAAGTATGTTGAAGGTAATTTGAATAAAAATATTGATATTAAATATAAGAACTTTTCTATGAATTTATTACCAGGGGTAAACAATATTTTAGGTATTAGACTGCCAGTATTAAGAAGTATGTCTAAAGAAATAATTAAAAGTGATTATAAATATTTTTTAGATAGCTATAAAGAAGATTTTTTTGAAGAAGTTATGTTAAAAGCTTTTGTTATAGGACTAATTAAAGACATAGATGAAAGTAAATATTTTATTAGTAAATTTATACCTAAAATCGATAACTGGTCCATAAATGATAGCTTTTGTTCAAGTCTTAAAATAGCTAAAACAAATCAAGAAGAAATATTTGATATAGTAAAAAAAAGTATTAAAATAGAAGAAACATATACTATAAGGTTTTCTTTAGTAATGATGATTAATTATTATATTAATGATGAATATATAGAAGAAATATTTGACTTAATAAGTCAAATTAGATTAAACAGTTATTATGTTAATATGGCCATGGCATGGCTTTTAACAGAAATATATATTAATTATAATGAAAAACTGATTAATTTTTTATATGAAAATGAATTATCTACAGATATAATAAAAATGCTTATTAGAAAAGTTAAAGATTCTTATCAAATAAGTGATGAAAATAAGGATAATTTAGTTTATCATATTAATAAGATGAAAAATAATAATAAAGGTGGTAATTAGATGAAAAAGGTTTTATTAATAAATGATATTCCAGGAGTTGGAAAAGTAGCACTTGCAGGTATGATTCCAATAATTTCAACTATGGATGTTGAGGTAAGTAACTTACCTACAGCAGTTATTTCTAATAATTTTGGATATGGAAAAGCGGAAATATATGACTTAACACAATATATGAGAAATGCACAAAAAATTTGGGAAGAATTAAAATTTGAATTTGATATTATAACAACAGGAATTCTTTTAAATGAAGAACAAGTAGATATAGTTGAAGATATAATAAATATGCACGAAAATAAACCTTTGGTAATAGTAGATCCTATAATGGGTGATAATGGTAGTATATATCCAGGACTACCAGAAGGTATAGTAGGTGCTATGAGAAAGATAGTGCCTTTTGCAGATATATTAATGCCTAATGCAACAGAAGCATCATTAATTTTAGGAAAAGAATATCCTAGTGGTAAATTTGAGATTGAGGAAGTAGAACAGTGGATAATGGAGTTAATTAATATAGGTTGTAAAGAGGCTATAATAACAAGTGTAAATACACAAGAGGGCCATTTTGTATATGGATATTCTGAAAAAGATAAAATCTTTAGAGTTCCTTATACTCATTATCCAGTTGCATTTGGAGGAACAGGAGATATGTTTTCATCTTTAGTAACAGGTAAACTTGGGGAAGGGCTTTCAATAAAAGAAGCATGTGAATATGCTGTAAAGATATTAAATAAAATATTAAAAGAAGAATCAAAAAGAGGATTGGACGTAATAATAGATGTTCCAATAGAAAAATACTTAGTAGGGCTTGATCATTTATTAGATTAATAAGAGAGGGGAAATTATGGTGAAAAAAACATTTATTATGTTAACTTTAATTATTACACTTATATTTCCAACAAATATATATGCTAATAATGTAGATGTAAATAACTATTCAATTAATAAAGATAAATTAATAAAACAAATAACAGTAACTGATAAGTCTGGTAATATCATTGATGTGAAAAATCAATATAGCTTAGATTCCTTTTTAAATAGGAATGAAAATTTAAATTTAGAAAGTTTTAATAAGGATGAAGAAATAAAATCATTACTTTCTTTAGATGGTAAGAATATAAAATTTCTTCAAATACCATATTTTAAAGTTACTAAAAATGCAAAGATAACAACACTTGATAAGAATTTGTTTCTAAGTGCTGATAGACTTGAATATAAAAATAGGGAATTTCATCATAAAGGTGAATACTTATTTATGGATGGTAAGGTAGTCCTTAAACATACTGATAATAATAAGAAAAATATTATTGAACAAAAAGAAATTACAACACTAGAAGAATACAATATGATAAAAAATAAAAGTTTAAACACAGATTATTGGAATATTATAGAATATGAAAAAGGTGGAATGATAGAATTTTTAGAAAACGGATATTATTTAGTTTCTCTTAAAGATAATAACCTTAATCTATTAGATTCAATAGTTGTAGAAGTTGTAGATAAAGATTCGATAAAAAATATAACATTTCCAGATGTAAAGAAAAACTCCTGGTTTTATCAAGATGTAACAGATGCTGTTAAAACAGGAATTATAGTTGGTAGAGATGATGGTAAGTTTGATCCGACAGGAAATTTAACAATAGCAGAGGCGATTACATTATCAGCTAGAGCAAGATCTAGATATGAAGGTGAACAATTCTTTGAAGGTGGCTTGAGATGGTATGATAACGCTGTTGATTATGCTATTAAAAATAATATAATTCAAATAGGAGATTTTATAGACTATAACAAGAAGATTAGTAGGGAAGAAATGGCATATATATTCTCTAATACAATGCCTAATAATTATTATAAAGGAATACCAAATATTACAATTCCAAATGATATTAATAATAGTAGATTTAAATCAAATATAGAGAAATTATATAACTCAGGAATTTTAAAAGGTAGAGATGATGGTAAATTTGACCCTAAAACTAATATCAACAGAGCAGAATCAGCTGTTATTATAAATAGACTTATAAACAATTAAAGGAAGGTGAATAAAATTAGTAAAGCAAAAATTGTATTTCTTGGAACAGGAACACCAAATCCTACTCCAGAAAGAAGTGGTCCAGCAGTAGCTATTGTTATTGACAATGATGCATATTTAATTGATGCAGGCATAAATATAGTAAGACAAGCTGAAATGGCTAGAAGATTACACAATATAGAGGCTTTGAAAGCTTGTAATCTTAAGAAAGTATTTATAACCCATCTTCACTCTGATCACACTTTAGGATTAGCAGATTTAATTCTTACACCATGGATTTTAGAAAGGGAAGAACCTTTAAATGTATTCGGTCCAAATGGAATAAAAAGTATGACAGATAATTTATTAAAAGCATATGAAGTAGATATAGCAGGAAGATTAAATGGATTAGAACCTATAAATACAACGGGATATAAAGTTAATGCAAAAGAAATAGAAGAAGAAGGACTAATATATGAAGATGAAAATGTTAGTGTGGTAGCATTTAGAGTAAACCATATGCCATTTGATGCTTTTGGATTTAAATTTATTACTAAAGAGGAAACAATTGTAATTTCAGGAGATACAGCTCCTAACGAAAATTTAATAAAACATGCTAAAGATTGCGATGTATTAATTCATGAAGTATTTTCTTCTACAGGAGTAAAAGATAGAGAAATGCTTTGGGCCATCTATCATGGTAGTGTTCATACATCTAGTATCGATTTGGGAAAGGTTTGTAAGAGTATAAACCCTGGAAAATTAATTTTGTATCATCAATTATTTATGATAGATAATTACTATGATCAAAATAAAGAAAAATTAAGAGAAGAAGAAATGATAAAACAAATTAAACAAAACTATAAAGGTCCAGTTTATTCAGCAAAAGACTTAGAAATATTTTAATATTAACAGCTATATAGATATCTATATAGCTGTTTTTTTGTCCTTACACAGATTTTACAATAGTATAGATTATCCTTTACATTATTTTATTACTATGAAGATGTAGAAAATATGAAAGGATGATAAAAATTGAAAAAGCCAATTAGGTTATTAATTTTAGTATTAACATTAAGTTTAGTAATAGTAGGATGTTCTGGTAAAGGTGATAAAGAGACGTCAGATGATTCAAATACACCAGTACAGCCAAGTGAAAACGGTAATAAGATAGTAGTAGTAAGTAGAGAAGATGGCTCAGGTACTAGGGGAGCTTTTGTAGAATTAACAGGTATATTAGAAAAGGATGCGGAAGGTAATAAAGTAGATAGGACAACAGATGAAGCAATAATTCAAATGAAAACAGATGCTGTAATTTCATCAATAGCAGGAGATGAAGACTCAATAGGATATATTTCTCTAGGATCATTAAATGAAAATATTAAAGGAGTAAAAGTAGATGGAGTAGAACCTACACCTGATAATGTTAAAAGCAAAGATTACAAAGTAGTAAGACCTTTTAATGTGGCAACTAAAGGTGAAAAGGATCCATTAACAGAAGATTTTATGAAATTTATATTAAGTAAAGAAGGACAAGAGATAGTATCAAAAAATTATATTGCGGTAGATGATGCTTTAGAGAGTTATGAGGGAAAAGAAATTGAAGGCAAAATTGTAGTGGCAGGATCTTCATCAGTAACTCCAGTAATGGAACTTCTAAAAGAGGGATATTTAAAAGTTAATCCAAAAGCACAAATAGAAATTCAATTAAGTGATTCATCAGCAGGTATGCAAGCTGCGATAGATGGCATTGCAAATATAGGTATGGCTTCAAGGGAATTAAAAGATAGTGAGAAAGAAGAATTAGATGAAGTGGCAATAGCACTTGATGGGATAGCGATAGTAGTTAACAAAAATAATGATATAGATGACTTATCAATAGATGAAATTAGGGATATTTTTATAGGCGAGATTACAAATTGGAGTGAAGTAAAATAATAAGAAGGTAGGTTTGACATGAGAGAAAATATAAAAGGAAAAGAAAAAATAATGGAATATGTATTTTTATTTTCTGCATGTATATCTATAATTGCCTTACTTTTAATTAGTATATTTATTTTTAAAAATGGTATACCAGCCATGAAAGAAATAGGTATATTTAATTTTTTATTAGGGAAAAAGTGGGCTCCTTCAAATGTACCACCCTCATTTGGGATACTACCTATGATACTAGGTAGTATCTATATTACGATAGGGGCTGTTATATTTGGAGTTCCAATAGGTATATTAACAGCTATTTATGTATCATATTTTGCACCTAAAAAAATATATAAATTTCTAAAAAAAGGAATTAATTTACTAGCAGGCATACCAAGTATAGTGTATGGATTCTTTGGACTTATAGTATTAGTACCTTTTGTAAAGAAAACTTTTTATATGTTTGATACTGATGGTAATAGTATATTTACAGCAAGTATATTATTAGGGATAATGATTTTACCAACTATAATAGGAATTTCAGAATCAGCAATAAATGCAGTAGATAAAACATATTATGAAGGAGCAGTAGCACTTGGAGCAACACATGAAAGGGCCGTATCAAAAGTAATAGTTCCAGCAGCAAAGTCGGGAATAATTTCATCAGTAATACTTGGAATAGGTAGAGCTATAGGAGAGACTATGGCTGTTGTAATGGTTGCAGGTAATCAGCCTAGGATGCCAAATGGGTTATTTAATGGTGCGAGGACTTTAACATCAAATATAGTAATAGAAATGGGATATGCAGCAGATCTTCATAGGGGTGCTTTAATAGCTACAGCTACAGTATTATTTATATTCATTCTATTAATAAATATAGGACTTATGTTTTTTAAAAGGAGGATGAAATAAATGAAAAAGAAAGTGCCTTTTTTTAAGATTATAACAACGCTGGCAGCGTTTTTAACTATAGGTTTATTAGTATTATTACTATTTTATATTCTTATAAATGGGATTCCACATTTGAGTAGTGACTTATTTCAAAGAGAATATACAACTGAAAATGTATCGGCTTTTCCAGCAATAATAAATACACTTATTATTACTTTGGTATCATTAATCATATCTGTACCTTTAGGAATATTTACAGCTTTTTATCTAGTTGAATATGCTAAAAGTGATAATAAAATTATAGGTCTAATAAGACTTGCGACAGAAACTTTAGCAGGTATACCAAGTATAGTTTATGGATTATTTGGAAGACTATTCTTTGTAGTAGCATTAGGATGGGGTTTTTCTCTATTAGCAGGTAGCTTTACTCTATCTATAATGATTTTGCCACTTATCATTAGAACAACAGAGGAATCTTTAATTGCAATAGATGATTCATTAAGAGAAGCAAGCTTTGCACTAGGTGCTGGAAAATTAAGAACAATTTTTAAAGTAGTGGTTCCTTCTGCGGTTCCTGCAATAGTTTCAGGTGTAATACTTGCAATAGGAAGAATAGTAGGAGAAACGGCAGCGCTAATGTATACAGCAGGTACAGTTGCAGAAATACCAAACTCATTAATGGGATCAGGTAGAACATTAGCTCTTCATATGTATGCATTATCAAGTGAAGGTTTCTATGTAAATCAAGCAAATGCAACAGCTGTAATACTAATAGTAATAGTATTTGTAATAAACGAAATATCATCATATGTAGGAAATAAATTTAAAGGAGTGTAAAAAAAATGATAAAAATTCAGATAGAAAATTTAGATTTATTCTATGGTGAGTTTAAAGCATTAGATAATATAAACTTAAAAATATACGAAAATAAGATAACTTCATTTATAGGACCCTCAGGATGTGGAAAATCTACACTTATAAAAAGTTTAAATAGAATGAATGACTTAGTTGAATCATGTAGAATAAAAGGAAATGTTTTGTTGGATGGTAAAGATATTTATAATAAAGAAACAGACATTAATTTACTGAGAAAAAAAGTTGGCATGGTTTTTCAAAAACCAAACTTATTTCCTATGAGTATATATGATAATATTGCTTTTGGTCCTAGAACACATGGGATAAAGAATAAGAAGGAATTAGATTTTTTAGTAGAAGATAGCTTAAAAAAAGCTGCAATTTGGGATGAAGTTAAAGATAGATTAAATACAAGAGCCCTTGACTTATCTGGTGGACAACAGCAAAGAATATGTATTGCAAGGGCATTAGCAATACAGCCAGAGGTATTGCTAATGGATGAACCAACAAGCGCATTAGATCCAATTTCGACTGCAAAAATAGAAGAGTTAATTCAAGAATTAAAAAAAGATTATACAATAGTAATAGTGACACATAACATGCAACAGTCAGCGAGAATATCTGATTATACAGCTTTTTTCTTATCGGGAGAATTAATAGAATTTAATGAAACGAAAAAGTTGTTCTCCCTTCCGGAAGATGATAGAACAGAACAATATATTACTGGTAGATTTGGTTAAGGAGGAAATTATGAGAAGAAAATTTGATATAGAGTTAGAAATTTTAAATAATGAATTAATACAAATGGGAAGTCTAGTTGAGTGGAGTATAGAAAATGCGGTTGCGGCTTTAATAAAAAAAGATATAGAACTTGCAAAAGAAGTAATTGAATCTGATGGTAAGATAAATGATATGGAAAGACAAATCGAGAATAGATGCTTGAATTTGCTACTGATGCAACAACCTGTGGCTGGAGATTTAAGAACAATATCAGCTATATTAAAAATGATTACTGATTTAGAAAGAATAGGAGATCATGCTCAAGATATATCTGAAATTACAGTAAAATTAGGTAATGAAGAGTATATAAAGGAAATAATAGATATTAAAGAGATGTTGGAAATAGTTATAAAGATGGTAAATATGAGCATAGATGCATTTATTAATAAAGATGAGCAGCTGGCTCTGAAAGTAATTAATTTAGATTATAGAGTTAACGAATTGTTTGATATAATAAAGTTAGATTTAATTACTTTAATTCAAAAAGATAAAAACAATGGTGAACAAGCTTTAAATTTATTAATGATAGCAAAATACTTAGAGAGAATAGGAGATCATGCTCAAAATATAGGAGAATGGATTTTATTTTTGATAAAAGGTGAACATTTGGAATAGGAGGATTTTATGGATTTAATATATTGTGTAGAAGATGATAAAGATATAAATGATTTAATTAATTATGCTCTTAACTCAAGTGGATTTAAAGCGGAAGGATTTAAAGATTCTAAGGAGTTTAATTTGGCAATGGATAGACGATTACCAGATTTGATTTTATTAGATATTATGCTTCCTGGAGAAGATGGTATATCTATTATGAATAATTTAAAAAAGAGCCATAGGACAAAAGATATACCTATTATATTTGTTACAGCTAAAACGTCAGAGTACGATAAAATTAAAGGCTTAGATATGGGAGCTGATGACTATATAGTAAAGCCATTTAGTGTAATGGAATTGATTTCTAGGGTAAAAGCAGTTCTTAGAAGGGTAAAGACTGTAAATGATAAAGTATTAAAATTTGAAAATATTTATATGGATTATAGTAAGAGAGTTGTATTTGTAGATGAAGAGATTATAGACTTAACTTATAAAGAGTTTGAGTTATTATACTTCCTTCTTCAAAATCAAAATATTGTTGTAACTAGAGATCAAATTATAGAAATTGTTTGGGGATTTGATTATGCAGGTGAAACAAGAACAATAGATGTTCATATAGGTACTTTAAGAAAAAAATTAAAATCTGCAGGTGACTATATACAAACAATAAGAAATGTAGGTTATAAAATTGGGGAGATAGTATGAGTCTAGAGAAGAGAATATATAAAAATATTGCAATTATAGCTATTATTGTTTCAATATTTACCTCTATTCTAATAACCTTAAATTTTTATGATTTTTTTGTAGATAGAGAGAAAGAATATCTTAAAGGGCAAGCAAGTATTTTAGCTGAGGCTTTGAGAGATGAAGATATTGGAAAAATGGATGATTACTTAAAAAGAGAATCAAATTCTTTTAGGGTCACATTAATTGAGAAAGATGGAAGTGTAAGATATGATTCTGTAAGTAGAGTAGATGCCATGGATAACCATCTTAATAGACCGGAAATAAGCATGAGTATTAATGAAAATAAGGCAGAGGCTGTTAGGTATTCAGAGACATTAAGTAAGGATACCTATTATTTTGCATGTCTTATGGAAGATGGAAGTATTTTACGTGTTTCAAGAACAATGGATAATGTATTATTAGTATTTTTAAAAGTAATGCCAATGAATTTAGGAATAATTTTATTAATTTTAATAATGTTATTGTTTTTTACTAAAAAGTTTTCTAATAGAATCATAAAGCCAATATATGATATTTCTTTCAATATAGAAGATATAATTGATGGGAAAAGTAAAAAAACAATTAAAGTTTATGATGAACTAGTACCTTTTGTTGAGAAAATAGATAAGCAAAGTGAAGAAATTAGTAAAATTATTCAGAAGTTAAAAGAGGATGCAGCAATAATGCATAATATTACATCTAATATGAGCGAGGGGATAGTATTAATAGGTTCTGATAAAATAATAATAGATTATAATAATAGTGCAATAAATCAATTTTATGGGGATATAAATTCTGATTATAGAGGACAAAATATACTTAATCTATATAGGAATATTGAGGTTAATGATGCTATAGATAAGTCTATTAAAAATTTATCTGGATTTAATGTTATAGTTAAAGAAAAAAATACGATTAAAAATATTTATATAAACCCTGTAATAAGTAATGAAAAAATAATAGGAGTAGTATTATTTATTATAGATGTAACAGAACAAAAAAAAGCAGAAAAAATGAGAAGAGACTTCTCTGCAAATGTATCTCATGAGTTAAAAAGTCCCTTAACATCGATAAATGGATATGCGGAAATGATTGCAGAAGGATTTGTTAAAGATGAGAAAGATATAAAGCATTTCGCTTCCATAATCAACAAAGAAGGTAAAAGACTTTTAGAGTTGATAAACAGTATAATAAGGTTATCTCAACTTGAAGAACGAAAGGGTGAGGACGACTTTGAACTTGTAAATCTTTTCGAGATTCTAAAGGATTCACAAGAAAGATTTAAAGCTTTAGCAAAAGATAGGGAAATTGAACTTCACATTAATGGTGAAAGTTTAAGTGTTATAGGAAATAAAGTGATGTTAGAAGAACTAATCTCAAACATAATTGAAAATGGAATAAAGCATAGTAAAGCTGAGGACTTATATATGAATTTATACGATTCAAGTAGTAATGTTTATTTATCTATTAGAGATAATGGAATAGGGATAAAGAAAGAGGATCAAGAAAGAATTTTTGAAAGATTTTATATAGTAGATGAAAGTAGAACAAAAGAAAATAATAGTACAGGCCTTGGTCTATCAATAGTAAAACATATTGTAGAATATCATAATGCTAGTATAAAAATAAATAGTGAATTAAATAAAGGAACAGAAATAATCATAACTTTTCCTAAAAAATAAGACCCGATGTGGGTCTTATTTTTTTACTAAGTAGTTTACATAAGATATTTAGGGTATAGTACAATTAAATAATATAAATATTAAAGTTTTGAAATGACTTGTATATTTATGTATGTTATTATAGATAATAGACGTAAAACTAAAATGAAAAGTTAGGTGATATAATTGAATCCACAATTAATAGTGTTTTTAGTAATAGGAGTAACATTGGTATTATTTATAGATGGTAGATTAAGATATGACTTTGTATCTCTAGCAGGTCTTTTAGTCTTAGGAATAACAAGAGTAATTGAACCTGAAAATGTATTCTTGGGATTTAGTCATCCAGCAGTAATTACAGTAGCATCGGTTTTAGTAATTAGTGATGCACTAATAAAAACAGGAGTAATGGATAGTATAACTATGCTTATGAATAGAAGTTCAAAAGGTATAGGGGCTAAAGTAATGGGACTTATGATTATTACGGCTGGATTATCAGGATTTATGAACAATGTAGGAGCATTAGCAATAATACTACCTATAGCTATAAGTGTAGCACATGATAGTAATCAAT
>CAYPYI010000011.1:25672-32818 GCA_964415085.1 uncultured Tissierellaceae bacterium | reverse complement strand
GTTTCTTTATTTTTTCCTATTACTAAAGTATTATATGATATTTTAAATTCATCATATACATCATCTAATTTCCATTCCAAAATTTCTTGATTATCAACTTTTTTTACATTAAATGTAGCATTTTCTATTTCTTGGCCAAATCTATTAATAACCTTACTACTGCCATCAATATATTTATGTCCACCACTTATTGTATCAGTTATTGTAACCTTCTTTAAGTCTGAATAGGATTCGTTAACAGTTAATTCCCAGTCAAGAACTTCATCTTCATAAACATTCTCAAATTTACCTTTTTTACTAATAAATTTATCATATGTTTTATGATTTACCTCTGCTTCGTAATGCTCATCTTTTGAAGTATTTAGTTCATTTGAATATATTTCTTTTGCTTTACCATGAAGCTCAGAATCATATTTTAACATTACTCTTTCTTCTAAGTTTTTAAAATAAATACTATATCCCAATCCATCTTCATGAATTGAAAATTCATAATCTGCTCTTGGTATTAAATTACCAATTATAGGCGATGGAGACTGTGAATCAAAATAGTATACATAAGCTTCTAAACTATCTGGTACAAACCTTTGTCCTTCGCTTAATCTATCATGAATATATCCTTTTTCTATTATCTCTTTTGTTGGATTTAAATATGCTCTCCAATGAACTTTTTTATCCTTATAGTCCAGTTCTCCAAATTTTTTACCATTATTTATAATCCATTCTTCTAAAGGAACTATTTTTTCTGTTGAAATTTTATCTCCTTCTAAATACTCTGTATCAAACTCAGCTATTATTTTATTTTTTAAACTTCCTTCTTTTGCTTCTTCTGGAATAAATTTTCCAACATACTCTAATGTTAATTTAGAATCAGTATATTTACCTTTTTTAAATGATTCTTCATTAAAGGTAATTATAGTATCTTTAGATCTAAAAGAAATATTATAATCTTTACCTTCTTGTAAGTTAACACTATCATCTAATTTAATAGTTAAATTTTCTTTTTCAAATTTTAAATTACTCGACATTCTATCCGTTAATACCATTTTTTTAAATTTTCCACTTTTAGATTGTATGTTAATTACCCATGTTATAGTACCTTTATCATAGTCATAGTCCTTATAATCTTTATTTATGGTATTCTTAACTACATCATGTGTTATAATCCCTACTGCTGAATCATTAGCGCTTTCTGACTCTACTTTTCCTTCTACTACATAATTTTTATTTTCACTATAATCCGTAATCTTAGTATCAAACATTAACCTAATAGTTTTACATAAAGTATCTTTTAATTTAACAATTGCTTTATTTCCTTCTATTACTACATCATAATCTTTCCCTTTTACTAACTCTACACCTTCGTGAGTCATTATTTTTAAAGAGCCTTCAATAAACATGTGTCCCTCTTCCAATGTAGTTGTAATTGTTGGATTTTTTAAGCATTCTTTACCATCATTTATAAGTTCAGTCCAAGATAATTTCTTACCTCCTCCTTCACTTTCAGGAATATCTTGAGTACTGGAACCCCAGATATTAATAAGTTTTTGTCTTAAATCATACACACTAGAATCAACCTTATCTATGGAGTTATCTCCATTAAATAATTCTGCCTTATTTGTAATTTCAACGGAAGTTCCTGGAAGGAATTTATTATTATACTTAACTTCTGTTGTGTATAATATTTCATATAATTTATCCGTCTTTCCTAAATCAATAATTATATTATTATCAGTTATAGTAACATTATATTTATCTTTGCCTATATCTTCTGTCTTACTAACAGTTGGATCTATTACTTTTAAACTATCTTTAATATATTCTTGGTTATATTTTGTTCCTTCTTTAGTTATTAAGTCTTTAACTATTAATTTGTCGTATGATCTATTTTTATCATTTACTAATATCTTCCATTCTATTTTTATTGTTTCACCAGGTTTTTTTATTAACTTTCCTGTTTTTTTGATTTCATTAGATATAATATTTTTTATTTCTGCCTTAGAATCTATCTTTTTATCTCCAATATTAAGTGTTGCTGTATTTACATATTCTTTTTGGAACTCATTTTCTATTTTGGTTTTAAATTTAAATCTAAATGATGTTTTCCCATAATCATTCATTAAATTATTAATATCTATTGGGAATTTATCAACTTGACCAAGCTTAGCTCCTTCATTTATTGAGCTCGAACCTACTATTAATTCAAATATTTCTATACTGCCATCTAAAAATTTTGTTCCCATTTCATCTTCTAATTTAATAATTTTCTGAATATCATTTTTAGATATTAGCAAATCTATTTGCCAATCAATACTTTTTTTATCTGATCCAAGCTTAGCTGATTTTTCTAATTTACTTTCAGTATCTGAGTTTAATGATAAATTATATTCGTCATCACCAAACTTTATAGTCTTATTTATATTTTCTTTAAAATCTTCTTCATTTATTATAATTAAAAATCCTAAAGTTCCATTTTTACCATCTTTTCCTTCTAATTTTTCATTAAATTGTACTCTTATAAAGCCCTTTTCAAAAGATGCAAATCCTACTTCAGAACCATCCCTATCTTTTAATTTTATTACGCCCTTTGGCATTGTTATATTAGTTGGAATAGGAATTAGGGTATAATCCCCTTCGTTTATATTTTGATCAGCTTTCCAAGTATATTCAACTTTTATTTCATTTTCATCTTGTACCTCTATTACATCATTAGTATTTGGAGTTACAATTTTATTATTAATAGTGACTGTTGGTTTACTAAATATATTCTCAAGTTTATTTTCTCTTGTTACAAGGTTTTCTTTATGTGTTTTTTCATATTCATCAATTACTTTTTTAACCTCATCTTCCCATGGAGCCATAGGTAAACCTAAATGTGGCTTCTCTTTTTCTTCCTCTGGCCTTTGTATTTGTGGAAGTAAAAGATCTATATGAGGTTTTTCATCTTCTTCTTTTAGATTTACTTCTGGCAACAAAGTACTAGCTTCCGGTTTTTTTGTATTTTCCTGCTCAATATTCGTTTTTGGGATATCAAAAGTCCCAATAGTATTCTCAGCGAATACTTGATTAATAGGTATTAACACCTGAATAATCATAATAAGTGCTAAAAATAATGATATTTTTTTGATTTTATCAAATTCTACTACCCCCTTATCATAATAAGTGATATCTAGCTATATTTAAAACTGTTCTTTCTTGTATTATATATACCTTTATCCACTTAATTAACACAATTTCTGCTAATAAGAGCAAAAAAAGAGACCGCTTTTAAAAAGTGGTCTCTTTTTGTTTTTTATTTATTTAATTTTATACCATTTCAACATTTCTTTTAACACAATTTCATTAGTCATATTATATTTAAGTGGTGTAATTGTAGCATATTTCATCTCTAGATAATATCTATCAGTGTCTACCTGAAATTCTTTTTCTTCTCTACCCATAATCTTAAAAGATCTACTTGTTCCATTATTATTGCCATTAGTATCCACTTTAAAGTAATCATATACAGCTTCTCCTAATTTACAAATTTTAATTCCCTTAATATCTTCATCCTCTTCTAAGTAAGGTAAATTTAAATTTAAAAGCAATTCTTCATTTACTTTTTCATGTTTTAAGACCATATCCAATACTTCTACTGCACAAGAAGCTGCCCTTTTAAAATTGCAAGTATCATTTTTATACTCTGCAGATACTGCTATTGCTGGTAAGTTCTGAATATTACCTTCAATTGCAGCTGATACTGTCCCTGAATATAAAACATCCATTCCTGCATTAAGTCCCTTATTAGTACCTGATATAACTATATCTATATCTTTAGGATCAACTAGCTGGTCCATAGCAATTCTAACACAATCTGCTGGAGTACCTGTTACACTATACGCTTTTGACTTTAGTCCATCTAACTTAACTTCTTTTACTTCTAATGTTTCATATATAGTTATAGAGTGACTTTTTGCACTATTTTCTTCATGTGGTGCAACAATCATTACATTATGGTATTTTTCTAACTCCTTAGCTAACTCATATATACCTTCTGCTAATATACCATCATCATTTGTTAATAAAATATTCATCTACATACCTCTTTCTATTCATACTTAAACTTAAGATCTAGGTCTAGAACTTTTCCATTTCTTAATACTTTTATCTTAGCTGTATCTCCTTCTTTGTAAGTATACATAACCTTTTTAAATCCGGATGTTGAGTGAATTTTAACCCCATCTATATCTATAATTATATCTTCAGATTTTAATCCTGCATAAGCTGCTGGTGAATTTGGTGTAATTTCTAATGTTACTATACCATTTTCTACATCTATCTCTTTTCCTATATGCCTTTCATATAGTTCTAAGTCTACAAAAGTTGCTCCTATATAAACTTTATTAAATGTTCCTGTTTCTATTATTTGGCTAATAATTGGTTTTACTGTATTTATAGGAATCGAAAAACCTAAACCTTCTCCTGATCTTATTTTAGCAGTATTTACACCAATTACTTGCCCTTTACTATTTAATAAAGGTCCTCCACTATTTCCTGGATTTATTGATGCATCCGTTTGGATTAAATCTTCTATTACATCATATTTACTAACTCTAATAGATCTATTTAAACCTGATATAACACCTGATGTTACTGATCTTTGAAAATCAAGACCCAATGGATTTCCTATTGCTACTGCAAGTTCTCCAACTTCTAACTTATCACTATCTCCAAGTTCAACTGCATCAAGATTATCATGTTCAACCTTTACAACAGCTAAATCTAGTCCTTTATCAAACCATAATACTTTTCCTTCAATGGCTTCTCCGTTTTCTAAAAGTACATTAATACTTTCAGCCTTTCCATCTCCTATAACATGAGAGTTTGTTAATATATATCCCTTTTCATCTACAATAAGACCTGAACCTACACCTTCTTGTAGTGTTTCCCAAATCCATTCTCTTTGCCTTACAACTGTAGTAATACCTACTACAGATTTCATATTCTTTTTAGCAACACTACTTACAGTAGATATATCATCACTAGGATTTATTTCTATCTCTGGCCTATTGTCTACCTTAGTCTCTTCAACTACAAACACATCTGGTACAGGAATTATCTTTCCATATAAGAAGTTTGGTGCTATATAAGCTGTAAGTAACCCACCTATTATAGCTCCTATTAATGCTACTAAAAAATATGAAAAAGGACCTCTTCTTCTTGGTTGATTGTAACTTCTAAAATTATAATCTGACATAGTATCCCTCTTTTCTAAAGTATATAAAAATCTGTTGGCTTATTTCTATAAGAAAGTCCAAGATTTACTTCCTCTTTTACATTCATACCCTTTTCTACTAGTGTATTACTCACAGTATCAAATGCAAGTTCTGGAACATTATTATCTTTACTTAAGTGAGCTAAAATTACATTTTCTCTATTCCCTTTTAATAGCTTAGTTAGTGTTCTTGCTGCATCTCTATTTGACAGGTGTCCATGTCTACTAGCTACTCTGTCTTTTAAATGTCTAGGATAAAGTCCCATCTCTAGCATGAATTCATCGTGGTTTGACTCTAGGAAATAAAGATCTGAATCTTTTATTTTCCCCACCAAATCCTCATCTATCATGCCTGTATCTGTTACTATACTTATTTTTTTATTTTTATAATTAAGAACATATCCTACAGGATCTATTGCATCATGAAAGATATTTATTGCTTTAATATCTAAGTCTCTATAGTTAAAATATTCATTATTATCTATTATTTTAATATTTTTTTCATCTATATTACCTATTTTTTCATCCATTTCTTCCCATGTTTTTTTATTAGCAAAAATAGGTATATCAAATCTTCTAGACATAATACCTACACCTTTTATATGGTCTATATGCTCATGTGTTACAAGGATTCCATTTATTTCAGTAGGACAAACATTTATATTTTTTAAAAGCTCTTGAATTCTTTTACCACTAAAACCTGCGTCTACTAATAACTTTGTTTTTTCCGTTTGTATATATTGACAATTACCGCTACTACCACTTGATAGAGAGCAAAATTTCATTTCCACATTCAATTCCTCCATTTTTCTATACATAACTATTATAGTATAACAAAGAATAAAAAAAAAGGAGATTAATCTCCTTAATTATTATCAAGTACTATAATAGTTCCATCATCTAGCAAAACTCTCCAAGTTGGCATTGCTTTTCCTTTTTTTACATTTATATTTTCACTTAAATTTGTATCTTCCTCTAAATCAAAGAAATAACATAAATCAATACTTAGGATAGTACTATTATAAGCTTTAGGGTTGCCTAAAAGCTCTAATATTGCCTTTGGAGCACTTTCCATGTGTATTGGTAGTTCTCCTTCCTTTAGAACATTTAGCCAGACTCTTTCAAGGTATTCTACGCCTTGGGATGAAACTACAACTTTAGTATAAGCATTTTCTACAAATCTGTCTTTAAAAACTTTCGAATAGTATACTTCACATTTATTATTTATCTCTTTAGTATATACGTTTTTCATATCATCTAGGTTAAAGCCTTTTTGA
Organism: uncultured Tissierellaceae bacterium; assembly: GCA_964415085.1. GTDB lineage: Bacteria > Bacillota > Clostridia > Tissierellales > Tissierellaceae > CAYPYI01. The sequence continues at coordinate 26,290 of CAYPYI010000011.1, read as the reverse complement.
GTTAAAAAATCATTACTTATTTTTAAAGCTTCTTCTTTTTCTACTTTTTTTGATTCTAAGTCACTTATGTTCTCATTAATATATGTTAGCATATTGTTCTTCTTATAAATTATTTTTTCATTATCATATTCTAAGATTTCTTCATTATTATCTGTTTTATAGATATTAGCTCTTCCTCTAAAAAACTTAATATCTAAATCTTTAATTGATCTATTTTCAAATTCTACTATTAAAGATTTAAGTCCTGGTATCTCTTTAGGTATATTTGCTTCTATATTTATATTTTTATTATCAAGAAGTTTTATACTTTCATTTATAAGTTTATCTTCAACAATTAAGTTGGTATCGTCTTTTGTTGTGTAAATATAATAAAATAGTATTATATTTATAATTATAAAACAAACTATTAATATTGTTTTCGCCTTAGACCAGTCCATTTATTTCACCTTACCTTGCTTTTACATAGGTTAACATGCCAGAATAAGCATCAAAAGCCATCATTAAATCGTTAAATTGTATTACCCAGACTGCTATCAATTCCTCATCTTCATCTTTTATGCAAGGATCAAAGTATGCAAGTGTAATATCATTTATTGAGTTTAATATCTCATCTACTAC
>CAYPYI010000011.1:0-25572 GCA_964415085.1 uncultured Tissierellaceae bacterium | reverse complement strand
CTTACTCTATATCTAATTATAAATCGATATCCATAACTACTATCTTGTTGAATTTCTTCAATATTAGCAAGATACATTCCTTCTTTTAGCTTAGACTTTTCTGACAAAAAGTTTGCTGCTGTATTTAGACTTTGAAATAAATTTCTCTCTCTTATTACTTCATCTATTGGATTGAAATATTCTATTACACCATTACTATTTAATTTTAATACCTCTTGGTTATATATATATATGCTTGAATTATTGCTTTCTACAATTTCTTTTATATAATCTATATTTTTATTTAAAAATCTTTGTGCTAAATCATTTCTTTGTTGTTCTGTTAATTTCTTTACTTTATTCTCAACAAATACTTGTGGAAGAGAATAGTTTACCTCTAAAGGAATAAATATATCATTATCCATATCTAAAGTTTCTCTCATTGAATAATAATATGGGTAATTTCCCTTTTTTTCTATTCTATCTATCTCTAAAATTAATTCTTTGGTGTTTATATTATCAAGTTCTACTTTTAAGTTTACATCTCCTTCAGATAAAACAAAAAAAGGATCACCTTGACCTAAATATACATAAATTTTATCTATCTTAGGCATAGTGTCCACTATAACATTTGGTTTTTCTACATCTAAAGCTTTAGCTAGGATGTAGGAATTTATTTTCTCTGAAAAATTATAAACTAAGGATCTATCTTGTAGGTATCCCAAATATTCTTCATGACTAATTTCCTTTAAATATACATCTTTTCTACTAAAAAGACTATTTAAAGGTTCTGAACCATTTTTCCACATCTTATGTTTTGAATCATCATAAAGCATGGTATGATTTTTTAGACCAAAATTTAGTAGATATTTATTTGGTGAAATCATATCTACTAAAGGGTAATGTTTCATATTCTCCATTTTATTTTGGTCATTTTTAGATACTGCTTCAATAACTCTATCCGCACTTTGAAGCCATAATCTACTGGTCATAGATATACTTAAACCTACTAATAAAAAGAGTATTATTGATTTTATTTTTTCTTTCATATACTCATCTCCTAAAATTACCTTTATAAGGACTTAAGATCTATTAAGGTACTTTCAGTAGGTAGAGTGGATTTATCATAAACATATATTATAATTTCTTTTGCTACATCTGTTTTGTCAAATTTTACTACTATTTTATTTATTCCAAGTATAAGATCTACCTCTTTTTTGAAAAATCCCATATTTCCTGATTTTATCTCTTCAGTAGCTCTTTTTATAAATTCTTCTTCTTTAGGTAAGTTGGCTAAATTAAAGTTTTTTCTAGTTAAGTCAGTTGTGCCATATAAATCTAAGATTACTTTTGTATCAGTTGGTGCCTTACCATTTACTAGCACTACTTTATTTTTAGTTGAAAACGCTGATTTTTCTGGATTTAAAATTTCATATTTATCACTAGCAAAAACACTACTAGAGAAACTTAAAATTAAAATCATAACTAAAAAAATCATAGTTAATTTATTTTTCATTTCTCGTCAAACCTCCCCACTATTTTACTTAATTACATTATATTATATGTTTATTACAATTATATTACAGTGTAATTAAGTTGATATTACACTTATATCTCTTTAGGTAGGATTATATCCACTCTAGTGCCTTTAGAAAGCTCACTAGTTAGTTTTAAACTACCCCCATGGGCTTCTACTATCTCTTTTGCTATGGATAAGCCTAATCCAGTTCCACCAAGTTCTCTACTTCTACCTTTTTCTACTCTATAAAATCTTTCAAAAATTCTATTTAAATCTTCTTTTGATATACCCGGTCCATTATCTTTTATGGATATTATTATTTCTTTTTCTTCTTCTTGTGATTTAACTTCTATAAGACCATTGTAGTCATTATATTTAATGGCATTTGTAAGTATATTTAATATTACCTGCTGTATAGCATCTTTGTCTATATATATTTTTTCTATACTTTCATTTAAATCTACTATTACTTCTTGATTTTTCTCTTTTGAGGAATAATCAAGCTTAACTAGACAATCTTCTATTAGTGAATTTATATTTACTAAAGATTTATTCCATTTTGTTTTTTTATAATCTAAATTTGATAGCTTTAATAGATCACTTACAAGCCTATTCATTCTATCAGATTCTTCATTTATTATATTTAAAAATTTATTTTGTATTTCTTTATCAACATCTGATTCTAATAATGTTTCCGTATAGCTTTTTATTGTCGTAATAGGAGTTTTAAGTTCATGAGAAACATTTGCTACAAATTCTTTTCTCATATTATCAAGCTCATGCTCTTTAGTTATATCTTGAAAAACAATAATAAGTCCTCCAAAACTTTCTAAATCTTCTTTATTTTTAAAGGGAGCATGTTTTATTTTATAAACTTCTCTACCTGATCTTACTATATGACTTCCTTTTAAATTTTTACTATCTTTATAGTCTACATCTTTAAAACCCAAAAGATCAAAATCAAGTAATATCTTTTTATCCAGATAGTCTTCATCTAAATTTAGTATGTTCATCGCAATTAAATTAGCATGTATAATTTGATTTTTATTATTTACTGCAACTACCCCTTCAGCCATATATGTAAATATAGTCTCAAGTTTACTTCTTTCTAAATCCATCTCTTGAAGTGTACTTTTAAGTTCTAAGGTTAGATAGTTAAACATACTACCTAACTGACCTATCTCATCATTAGACTTTATATCAACAAACTGATCAAAATCACCCTTAGCCATCTCTTCTGCTTTAATGGTCAAATCTCTAATAGGATTTGTAATACTACTTGCTATTATAAACCCTAAAACAACTGTTATTCCAAGAGCTAATAGTGTTGCATTTGTTAGTATTATTTTAAATTCTTTTATAGTGCTATATGCCATAGATAAATCTGATGTCATATATATAATTCCTTTAATTTGACCTAGTTCATTTATTACAGGGAATGATAAATGTAGATATGGAGTTTTCTCATTTAAATCCTCTATTTCTTTATAATCTTTTTCTCCATTAAAAGCTTCTAGTACTAGTAAGGGATCTATATATTTTGATGATAGTGCATTTTGTCCCTTTAGTTTTGAGTACTGTTTTGAAGTACTAGCAATTATAGTTGGTATATCCTGATTATCAATTACATAAAGAGTTTCTTTACTACCAAGTCTCCACTCATTAAGAACTTGCTGTATTTCTTCTTGGTATTCATCCCAGTCATTACTTCCTATATAACTAGAACTTTCAACTATAGTTTCAACTTGCCTTTCCATGTTAATTAAAACTGAGTTTAACTGTTGAGTTTCTGTTCTGTCTATTATAAAAACTCCTACAATACTCATGGCAATAAACACTAGCAAAAAGTATATAGTAATAAATCTCCATCTTATGCTAGAGAACATTTTTATTCACCCCCGAAGTAGTAGCCTACTCCTCTTTTTGTTAAAATATATTTATATTCACCATCTTCATCTTCTATTTTTTCCCTTAATCTTCTTACAGTTACATCAACTGTTCTTATATCTCCATAATACTCATATCCCCAAACTTCTTTTAATAATTTTTCTCTTGAGAATACTTGATCTTCATTAGATGCTAAAAATTTAAGTAACTCATATTCTCTAAGCGTTAAGTCTACTACTTCATTAGCTTTGGTTACCTCATATTTATCAAGATCTATTACTAAGTCATCTACTTTTAATTTTCTATTTTGATTATTATTATCTTCGTAATCTACTCTTCTTAAATTAGCATTTACTCTTGCTATTAATTCCCTCATGCTAAATGGTTTTACAACATAATCGTCAGCACCAAGTTCTAAACCTAATACTTTATCAACTTCATCTTCTTTTGCTGTAAGCATTATTATAGGAAATTTATACTTTTTCCTAACTTGTTTTAGTACTTCAAAACCATCTATTTTAGGCATCATTATATCTAGTATTAATAAATCTGGTTGAAAAGATGAAACTTTCTCTATTCCTTTTTCCCCATCACTTGCTGTATCTACTTCATATCCTTCTTTTTCTAAGTTAAATTTTATTATATCTGCTATTTGTACCTCGTCATCTATAACAAGTATCTTAGCCATTTAATCATCTCCTTAAGAATCTTAAACTTGTCTTAATATATGAATTATCTTATACCTCTTTACTTATGTCAATAGTTTTGAATCTATATAATCAAAACTTAATATTGCTTATTACTTAGGTCTATATTATAATATATCATATAAAAGGGAGTAGTTTATATTAATTAGTCGTCAATACGGATAATTCCCGGCTAATTACCTTAATGGAAACGAGACTTTTATATAGATAAGTATATCTATATAAAAATCTCGTTTTTTTGTTTGTTAATTTTTTATATAGGTATATTAAGAATAAAGGAGGATATATATGGACTGGGAAAAAGTTAGTAGTAAAGACGCTTTAGAACACTTTTCTTCAGATATGGATAATGGTCTATCTAATAGCCAAGTTAACGCCAATTTGGAAAAGTATGGAAAAAATGAACTACAAGAACAAAAGAAAAGATCTTTTCTAAGTAAATTAAAGGATCAGTTTTCGGACTTTTTAGTTGTAATACTTATTATTGCTGCAGGTATTTCTTATGCTATAGGAGAAAAACCTGATGCTGTAGTTATTTTAATCATTGTTTTATTAAACGCCTTCTTAAGTATGTATCAGGAAGGTAAGGCTGAAAAAGGACTTGAATCTTTAAAGCAGATGTCATCTCCTACAGCTAAGGTTATTAGAAATGGGAAAATAGAAAGTATAAATTCAAGTGATATTGTTCCAGGAGATGTTGTTTTACTTGAGGCCGGGGATATAGTCCCTGCTGATATAAGGCTTATTGATTCTTCTAGCTTAAAAATTGATGAATCATCCTTGACAGGAGAATCTGTTCCTGTAGAAAAAGATACTTCAGTTATTGCTGATGAAGATATATCAATAGGTGATAAACATAATATTTGTTTTATGAATACCATAGTAACTTATGGTCGTGGAAAAGGTGTAGTTGTTGCTACAGGACATGAAACAGAAATAGGAAAAATTGCTACACAAATACAAACATTTGACCAAGAAGTTACACCACTTCAAAAAAGGTTAAATCATTTAGGTAAAACGCTAGGTATTACTACTATTATAATTTGTATTGCTGTTTTTGTTTTAGGTTTGTTACAAGGTATGGAAATGTTGGATATGTTTATGGTTGCTATCAGTTTAGCTGTTGCTGCAATACCAGAAGGTTTACCTGCCATAGTTACTATAGTTCTTGCACTTGGAATGAATAGGATGGTAGAAAGACATGCTATAGTAAAAAAATTATTAGCTGTTGAAACTCTTGGTAGTACAACAGTTATTTGTTCAGATAAAACTGGTACTTTAACTCAAAATGAAATGACTGTTACTAAAATATATAGTGGGGGAGTTCATTTAGATGTTGAAGGTTTAGGATATACTCCTAAGGGAAGATTTTTCTTAGATAATAATAAAGAATTTAATGTAGATAAAAATCCAGATGTTAAAACTTTACTTGATATTGCTGCTTTATGTAATGACTCTTCTTTAGTTTTAGAAGAGGATCAATATCAAATTATAGGAGATCCTACTGAAGGAGCTTTAATGACTCTGGCTGGTAAGAATAATATTAGTAAAGAAGAAATTAACGAAAAATATAAAAGAATTGAAGAAATTCCTTTTGATTCTGAAAGAAAGATGATGACAACTTTCCATGAAAATTATAAAGAAGGAAAAGTTATATCATTTACAAAAGGTGCACCAGATATAATTCTTGATAGATGTAAGTTTATACTAATAAATGGACGTATTGAAAATCTTACAGATGAATATAAAGAAAAAGTCTTAAAATATAACTCTTCTTTTTCAAGAAATGCACTAAGAGTTCTAGCTTATGCTTATAAGGAACATGATTTACTTCCTGATACTTCAAATGTTGAAGATATTGAGGATAATTTAGTTTTTGTTGGTTTAACTGGTATGATAGACCCTGCAAGAAAAGAAGCTAAAGAAGCTATAAAAAAATGTGATACTGCAGGAATAAAAACAATAATGATTACAGGTGATTATAAAGAGACAGCTTTTGCTATTGCAAAAGATTTAGGAATTGCTCATTCTGAAGATCAAGTTTTAATGGGTAAGGACTTAAATAAATTAAGTGATGATGAACTTAAAGAAGCTGTTAAAAACACTAGAGTTTTTGCCAGAGTTTCACCTGAACATAAGGTTAAAATAGTATCAGCTTTAAAAGCTAATGGTCATATTGTAGCAATGACTGGAGATGGTGTTAATGATGCACCAGCTTTAAAACATGCGGATATTGGTATTTCAATGGGTATTACAGGTACAGACGTTGCTAAAAATACTGCTGAGATGATTCTTACAGATGATAACTTTGCAAGTATTGTATCTGCCGTTGAAGAAGGTAGAATAATTTATGATAATATTATAAAATTTGTTTTATTCTTGTTATCATGTAATATAGCAGAAATTTTAATTGTTACTGTAAGTATATTACTTAATTTACCAGTACCTTTAATTGCTATTCAGTTATTATGGTTAAATTTAGTTACTGACAGTTTCCCAGCACTTGCACTAGGAGTTGAAAAGGGAGATCCAGATATAATGCAAAGACCTCCAAGAGACCCTAATGAACCATTAATTACTAAAAAGTTTATTAAAAGTATTATAATTCAAAGTGTTTCAATAGCTACTGCTGCATTATTAGTTTATATATATTCACTTAAAACTTATGATGATTTAATAATGTCAAGAGCTATGGTATTTACTACTTTAATAATGTCAGAACTTTTAAGAGCATATTCAAGTAGATCTCAAGAATATAGTGTTTTTGAACTAGGAGTATTTACTAATAGATCATTAGTATATGGTACGAGTTTTTCATTTTTACTTTTACTATTAGTATTATATGTTCCTTTCTTACAACCTATATTTGATACAGTTCCACTTAATTTAAAACAATGGGGAATTGTTTTAGCAGCATCATTAATTCCTCTTTTAGTTGGAGAATTAATAAAAATAAGAAAGCATAAAAGAAAATAATTAATTTAAAAGCTTACCTCCAAATTATTTAAATTTGGAGGTTTTTTATATAAATTTTCTTATTTATATGTTTTAATTTAACCAGATAATATATTACATTTTTTCAGGAAAATATATATGTTAAAGATGACAAATCACTGTAAATCTTAATCTACTTATATATGTTAAGATTGTTATATTATATATTTTAGGAGATGATGATTTGAAAAAACATGTAATTATATTAATTTTGGCACTTTTATTATCTGGCTGTTCCTCTAAAGATGAAGAACTCGCTAGCCAAGATGAGTTTATTTTAGTTGAAAGTGATGAAGATAAGGTAGAGGATAACCTTAAAGAAAATCAAAAAGAAGAAGAAAGTAAAGAAAATACTGAAGCTGAAGTTAAGAATATAGGATATAAAATGACGGAAATAAAAAAACTATATGAACATAAGGATATTAATTTTAACTTTGAACAAAGAAAGCTTAGTGATGGAAAAGATACATTTACTGGTCAGTCAGATAAGAATAAAGGAGCTGCTATTATCGAAATACTTGGTAATGTAGAAAAAGATGAAGCAGAAGCTATTACTCTTATGGTTATAAATTCTACTGATGAAGATCATAATATATTTAATTTAATATATTTACTAGGTGTACTAACTAATTATACTGATATGGGTGATGATTCAACATTATTTTTAACAGAATCTATTGAAACTATAACAAATAATCCTGATAAGGTTATTACAAGGGAAGTTAATGGTAAGGTAGTTGAATTATCTTTCGAGCCTATATTAGCTAGTATTACTTTAACTGTTAAAGCTAAATAAAATTAAAAAAATTTTATAAAAAAAGCATGTATCATTCGATACATGCTTTTTTATCGTTTTAATCTATTAAAACAGATAATTATTTTACAAAATTACTTGGGTTTTGATGTACCCCATTTTTAATAACTTCTAGATGTAAGTGTGCTCCAGTTGATCTTCCTGTATTACCAACATTAGCTATATGATCTCCCTTAGCTACTTTTGTCCCCTTACTTACTACAAGTTTACTACAATGAGCATATCTTGTTTTATATCCATTTCCATGATCTATCTCTATCATATTTCCATAAGATCCATTCCATCCAGCAAAACTTACAGTTCCGCCATCTGCAGCTTTTATAGCTGTTCCTTGTGAAGCTGCTATATCAAGACCTCTATGCATTCTTCCCCATCTTCTACCAAATCCAGAAGTAATTCTACCCCTAGTTGGCATCATGAAACTTCCAGTTGCAACTGTTCTTGGCACTTCTTTAGTACCTTGAACTACAACCTTTGTTACTGGTTCTTTTACAACTTTTTCTTCTACAATATCTTCTTCAACTAAAACACCATTATGTTTTTTCTGAAGAACTGTTTTTTGAATCTGTCCATTTGATCCTTCTACTTTTACTTCCTTTTCGGTTTTGAACTTATTCTCATCATATTTTATTTCTACTTCTGCTACAATATCTTCTACAACTTCTTTTTTCTCTGTAGTTACTACTGTAAGTTTTGGTACTTCTTTAAATAATTTTACTTCGTCTCCTGGCTTTAATCTTTCTGGAATTACACCCGGATTTGCCTTTTCGATTTCTTCAACAGTTGTATTATATATTTTAGCAATTGTCCAAAAACTTTCTCCAACCTCTACAGTATGTGATTGAACTTCTTCTCCACCTGTTTTTATATAATTTAAAACATCTTCTTTTTCATCTAATTCTGCTAATAAAATTTTTCTATTTTTTATATCTAATTTTTCTAATATTTCAACATTTTCATATTTACTATCTTCTTTAATAAACTCATTTTTAATATCTTCTAGTAAATCTTCTGCTTCTTTACCAGTTTTGAAGGCTCCTACTGCCTCACCATCTATTTCAATAATATATGCTGATACCTTATATGATATTTGTGGTTTTATGATACTTTTAATTTCATTTGCGCTTGAAAGATTTTTATTTCTTTTATTAGTTCTTTCAAATGTAACAACATCATCTAAATATACAGATGCATCATTTTCTTTTTTTATTTCTTGTTCAAGCTCATCTAATATCTTATACCCATCTAGTTCAGTTTTAACACTACCTACTTCTTCACCTTTAAATATCACAGAGTATGCTTTAGTTTTATTATATATAAACAAATATGAAAAAATAACTATTAGTAATACCCCAATAGCTACAATGCCTTTGTTTTCTTCTTTTTTTATATTGTCAATTAATTTATTTTTAAAATTATGTAGGAAATGGACAATTCTCATTGTTAATGGTGCTCTTGATTCCATTTATCTTTTCCTCCTATCAATAGTAACAATCTTTAAATTGTTTGTAACTTCTTTGTTACCATTTTGTAACTATTAACATTATATCATAGGTAAATCTTATTGCAATAGTTATTATGTAAATTACTTTTTTTATTTTTTTATCAATTTTACTCACATTTAATAGTCTATATTAATTGAAAACTATTTTCAATACAAAAGTTTATAAAAGATAAATAATCAAGATAATGTAAGTATTTATTAATAAAAAAACACCAAAATCTTAATAAAATTTTGGTGTTTTCTAGTTTATTATTTTTTTAAAATAAAATATTTATAATTACAATAATCTATTATTATATTTAGTCATTTAAAATTAATCTGGACAAACAATTGGTATTTTATAATCATCTACTTTAAAATCTATTCTTTTACCTGCATCTAATATTTCACCATCTAAATTAAAGAATAAATCATCTTCCGTTTCTATACTTATATTCTCAGCTTCTACTATATGAACATATTTAGTATATTTTAAATGTGTTCCTTTAAATATAGTAGGAAATAAAGTTAATAACACAGCTTTACTTGTATCACTTATGATGCATGCATGAAGTTTATTATCATCAACCTTGGATTCAGGCATTATATAGAAGCCTCCTCCATAATACTTACCATTTCCAACTGCAAGTAAAAGCATATTTGTATTATATTCTACTCCATCTACTGTTATTACAGCCTTTTTATTTCTATAAACTATTAAGGTGTATAAAACACTTAATAAATATGCTATTTGTCCTTTTATAACATGCTTTATTTTTGCTGCTCTATTTACTACTTCAGCATCAAAACCAATGCTTGATATGTTGAAAAAATAATAGCCATTAGCAGTACATACATCTAATTTTTTGGCACTACATTTTAGTAAACATTCTAAAGCTTCTTTTGGATCTAGTGGTATATCTAAACTTCTAGATAAATCATTCCCCGTACCTCCTGGTATAATACCCATAGTACCATGACCTCTTTTTATAATTCCCTTTGCTACCTCATTTACTGTACCATCTCCACCTACAGCAACTATCATATCATATTTTGATAATCTTACTATCTCTGTAGCTTCATATGGTTTAGTTGTTACAGCTATTTCATAATCTATATGGTTATCTTCCATTTGTTTATCTATTAATACTTCTAGTTCTTTTGCCCTTCCTCCACCTGCTATTGGATTTAAGACAAAAAGTATACCCTCCATCAAAACTTCCTCCTAGATCTGTTTGTATTTTTTAGCTCTATCTATTGCTACCATCTCTTCTGCAGATAGGGGAGCATCTGATGAATCACCCTTTATATATTTTGAATAACTTATACTTTCTCCATTAGTGTATATACTCGTTATTAGTATTCCTTCATCATCTTTATTTAATAGTGCTATTGAAAAACTTAATTTACTTCCCTGATTATTAAATGCATCATATCTTATATATCCTACCTTTTGTATTGCTTTAGAAAATTCATTATTTACATCATCTATATATGTTCTTAATGCATTTTGATCAATTTGCAATTTATTAATATCCTCACTTGCTTTAAATAATCCTCTTTCTAATGTTGCATTACTACTTCTTTCTATTTGTTTTTTATATCTATTTATTTTACTGTTTAATCTTATTATAATAATTAAATTTATAAGTATCAAAAGTGCTACTACTGCACTTAATACCATAATAGCTTCCAAACTATAATTTTCAAAAAATTCTATTACAATTTCCATAAGATAAATTTCTATCTCCTCTCCTATTTTTCTAAAATCTCTTTTATGGCTTTTACTACTAAATCTATTTCATCCTTAGTATTAAAATATGAAAAACTAAATCTAACCATACCTCTTTTTAAAGTATTCATACTTTTATGTACCATTGGTGCACAATGAAGACCTGATCTTGTTATTATATTATATTCATTTGATAGGTAATCTTCAATATCACTTGATTGATAATCTTTAATATTTATACTGACTACACTTGAAGTTTTTAAGATATTAAAATTATATATTTCTACTCCATCTAAATCTTTTAATTTTTCTATAAAATATAATATTAGTTCTTCATCCTTTTTTCTTATGTTTTCTATTCCCACTTTATTTATAAACTCAATAGATTTACCTAATGCTGATATTGCTGGTGCATTTAAAGTTCCAGATTCTAATTTATCAGGAAAAATATTTGGTTGTATCTCATCTGAGAAACTTCCTGTTCCTCCCTCTATTAATGTATCTATTTCAACTGTATCTTTAATCAATAATGCACCTACGCCTTGAGGTGCTAATAAATGCTTATGTCCTGTAAGACATAGAATATCAATTTTCATTCTTTCCATATCAATCTCTACAACTCCTGCTGATTGAGCAGCATCTACTAAAAACAATATGCCTTTATCATCTAAATATTTTCCTACTCTTTCAATATCCTGAATAGTACCAAGTACATTTGATACATGAGTTAAAACTACTAATTTTGTTTTTTCATTTATTTTACTTTTTATATCTTCTAGTTCTATATATCCATTTTTATTATGAACTACACTTATTTTTATATTTTTTTCTTTTTCAAGTTTCTTTAAAGGTCTAATTACTGAATTATGTTCTAAATCTGAAATTATTACATGATCATTTTGATTTAAAACTCCTTTTATTGCTATATTTAAACTCTCTGTTGCATTTTTAGTGAAAATCACCCTATCATAAGAGTGAAAATTCATAAATTTCCCCAAATCTACTCTTGTATTATATATTTTCATTGATAAGTCAGTAGATAATTTATATCCACCTCTACCTGGATTTACTCCATAATTTTTCAAAATATTAATTACTTCATCATAAACTACTTCTGGTTTTTTATTTGTTGTAGCTGCATTATCTAAATATATCATTTTTCACTTCCTTTAATGTTCCACGTGAAACATTAGCCTTTAATAATTTCATATATCCTTTGTAAGTCGTCATCAGAATAATATTCGATTTCTATTTTCTTTACTTTACCACTATCTTTTATATCTACCTTCGTACCAAAAATTCCCATAAATTCATTTTGTATTTCTTTTAAATATGGATCTTTTCTAGTAGTTTTTTTCTTCGGAGAAATATCTTCATCCTTATTTTTTATCATTTTTACAAGTTCCTCAGTCTGCCTTACATTTAATCCTTCATTAATTATCTTATTTGCTAATTCAACCTGTTCTATTTTGTTAAGTGAAAGTAATACTTTACAATGGCCCATAGTAAGTTTCTCATTTTCCAAGTATTCTAAAACAATCTTATCAAGGTTTAGTATTCTCATGCTATTAGCTATGTAAGATCTACTTTTACCTAAAGTTTTAGAAAGTTCAAGCTGTGTTAACTTATACTTTTCTATTAAGTTTTTATAAGCCCTAGCTTCTTCTATTGGGTTTAAATCTTCCCTTTGAATATTTTCTATAATAGCTATTTTATCTTGTTCCAGCTTATCTATATTCGTAACTATTGCCGGAATTTCTTTTAAACCTGCTTTAATAGATGCTCTATACCTTCTCTCACCAGCTATTATTTCATAAATGCTCGTGTTATCAATTTTCCTTACTAATATAGGCTGAATTACACCAAACTCCTTTATTGATAAAGCAAGTTCTTCTAGATTCTTTTCATTAAAAGTTTGTCTTGGTTGATTTTTATTTACTCTAATATCTTCTAGTTTTATATTAATAATCTTTTTATCAGAAAAGTCTACATTCATATCATTATTATCTTTTATAAGGGCTGATAGACCTCTTCCTAGACCCTTTTTTACATTACTCATAAATCCACCTCCAAGTGAATTAATCATCTAGTAAATCTATAAATTCTTCTGCTAAATCCATATAGCTAATTGCACCTGTTGATTTCTTATCATAATCCATTATAGATAAACCATGTGATGGTGCCTCTGCTAATCTTACATTTCTAGGAATTATACTTGTATATACCTTATTTTTGAAATAAGCCTTAACCTCATCTACTACTTGAATAGATAAATTAGTTCTTCCATCAAACATACTAAGTACTACACCTTGAATTTCTAATTTCGGGTTTAAGTTTTGTTTTATTAACTCATAGGTATTAAATAGTTGGCTTACTCCTTCTAATGCATAATACTCACATTGTATTGGAATTATTATACTATCTGATGCAACTAAACCTATAATACTTAATATACCTAATGATGGTGGGCAGTCTATAAAAATAAAATCATATTCCCTATCTAATTTTTGCATTTTTTCTTCTAATATTCTCTCCCAATTACCTGCTCTTGCTAGTTCTATTTCAAGTCCAGCAAGATCATTATTAGAAGGTATTATGTCTACATTCTCTGCACTTGTTTTTTGTATAGCTTTGTTTATATCTGTATCAAGAGCTAAAACATCGTATATTAAATAGTTTATATCTTCAGAATACACACCTAAGCCACTAGTAGCATTACCTTGAGGATCTAAGTCTATTAATAGTACCTTGTAGCCTAATTTCCCTAGACCTGCTGATAAATTTATGCTTGTTGTAGTCTTACCTACTCCACCTTTTTGATTAAAAATAGATACTATCTTACTCACATTATCACCTCTTATATAATATCTTAATCTATCACTGGTTAAAACTCAATGAAAAAAATAGGATGTTCCATGTGGAACATCCCTAATTATTATTTATACTTTTCTTATTATAGTGGTTTCTTTCTAGGTTTTCCGCCACCTCTTGGATATTTGCTTGGAGTTTTTCTTACTTTTTCAACAATTAAAAGAGTATGATTTCTATCACTATTTGGTATGTCTACTTCTACTAGGCCTCTTACTTTTCCTCCTAAAAGTTCTATAGCATTTTTTGCATCCTTTAATTCATCTTCAACTCCTGGTCCTTTCATTGCTATGAAAAAACCGTGTTGTTTAACAAAAGGTATACAATACTCACTTAATGTGTCTAATGATGCTACAGCTCTTGATATACATATATCATACTTTTCTCTGTACTCATCTGTTCTACTAAATTCCTCAGCTCTACCATGTATAGCTCTTATGTTATCTAGCCCTAATTCTTCTATAACTATATCTAAAAATTTGATTCTCTTATTTAAACTATCAAGTAATGTTACGTCTAGCTTATCATTTATTATTTTTAAAGGAACACCTGGAAATCCTCCACCAGTTCCTATATCTATTATCTTCTTTTCTCCATCTAATAATTCACTTTCAAAAGCTGTTAAACTATCTAAGAAATGCTTTATATCAATTTCATCATCTTCTGTTATAGCTGTTATATTGATCTTTTCATTCCATTCTTTTAAAAGTTCTTTATATTTTATAAATTGAGCTTTTTGCTTATCATTAAGATCAATATTAAGTTCATTTGAACCATTAATTAAAGTTTGAATACTTGTCATTATTCTCTCCCTTTTCTTCTTTGTTGTTCTAGATATATAAGTAATACATTTATATCTGATGGACTTACACCACTAATTCTTGAAGCTTGACCAATTGATTCTGGCTTTATCATATTTAATTTTTCTATAGCCTCTATACTTAAACCTTTTACATCACTATAATCTAAAGAGGTATCTAGTTTTTTAGATTCCATCTTTTTAAATTGTTCTATTTGTATCATTTGTTTTTTAATATAACCTTCATACTTAATTTGTGTTTCTACTTGAAGCCTAATTTCCCTTGGTAAATCTTTTCTATCTGGATCTAATAAGATTGTATCATCATAAGTGATTTCAGGTCTTCTTATTAATTTATATAAAGTAGTAGGTGTCTTAAGTTCTGTTGTATTTAATGATCTTATAATCTCATTAACATCATTAGTCGGATTAATGTCTATGCTCTCAAGCCTTTCTAATTCGTTTTTAACGGCTTCTTCCTTCTCAAGCATAAGTTTATATCTTTCCTCACTTACAAGCCCTATTTCATAGCCTCTACGAGTTAAGCGTAGATCTGCATTGTCTTGTCTTAATGTTAATCTATATTCTGCTCTTGATGTCATTATTCTATAAGGTTCATCTGCACCTTTTGTTACTATATCATCAATTAAAACACCTATATATGCTTCTGATCTATCAAGTACAAAAGGTTCTTTTCCTAATACATTATGAGCTGCATTTATACCTGCAACAAGTCCTTGAGCTGCTGCCTCTTCATATCCTGAAGTTCCATTAATTTGACCTGCAAAGAATAAATTTTTAATTTGTCTATGTTCTAGAGTGTTCTTTAAAAGTCTTGGATCTATTGCATCATATTCAATACCATAAGCAGGTCTCATAAATTCAACATTTTCTAATCCTTCTATTTTTTTATACATTTCAATTTGAACTTCTTCTGGAAGAGTTGAACTTGCTCCTTGAACATAAATTTCTTTAGTTGTTAATCCTTCAGGTTCTAAGAAGATTTGATGTTTTTCTTTGTCTGCAAATCTAACTATTTTATCTTCTAAAGAAGGACAATATCTTGCCCCTGTTCCATCTATATCACCTGCATACATTGGTGAACGATGAAGGTTTTCTCTTATTATCTCATGGACTTTTTCATTTGTATAAGTTAAATAACATGGAACTTGTTCTATGTTAAATTCCTTGCCTATATTTAAAAATGAGAATGGTATTATTTCTTCATCTCCTGGTTGAATCTCAGTTTTAGATAAATCTATACTATCTAGGTGGACTCTGGCAGGAGTTCCAGTTTTCATTCTTTTAAATCCAAATCCTTTATCTTGTAAAGAGTCTGATAATTTATTTGATGGAGCTCTTCCATCTGGTCCTGATTCAAATTCTACTTCACCTATATATACTTTTCCCTTTAGGTAAGTTCCAGTACAAATAATAGCTGATTTACATTTATAAACAGCTCCTGTAACTGTTACTACTCCTTCAATCTGACCATTATCATCAAGTATTAAATCAATTGCTTCCCCTTGTCTTAGGTGAAGATTTGGTTCATTTTCTAATACTTTTTTCATCTCAGTATGATATGCCTTTTTATCTGCTTGTACTCTTAGTGAGTGAACAGCTGGTCCTTTAGATGTATTTAACATTCTACTTTGTATAAATGTTTTATCTATATTTATAGCCATTTCTCCACCTAAAGCGTCTATTTCTCTTACTAAGTGTCCTTTACCTGTACCTCCTATATTAGGATTACAGGATAAAGCAACTATTGAATCAAGGCTCATTGTTAATACTAATGTCTTTAATCCTAGTCTACTTGATGCAAGGCCTGCTTCTGTTCCTGCATGACCTGCACCTATAACTACAACGTCATAATTACCCGCTTCAAAATGTTTAACTTGTTTCATATAATTCACCTTTCCAAAGTTTTATTTACCTATACAAAACTCTTTAAATACTCTATCTAACACGTCTTCACCTATAGTATCTCCAGATATTTCGCCTAAGTTATCCCAACAATCTCTTAAATCAACTTCCACACAATCAAGTGGAACTTCTATTTTAATATCTTCTATTGCACTTTTTATATTAGCTAAAGATTTATCTAATTGATTTTTATGTCTAATATTTGTTATTACAACATCTGAATCCATGTTAACTTCGCCCTTATAGAACATATTCTTAATTTCTTCAATTAACTCTTCTATCCCTTGTTCTTTTAAGACTGATGCACTTATTATAGTTTTTTCTGGAATTAATTCTTGTAATTTTTCTATATCATATGCTGAATTTAAATCGATCTTATTAAGAAGCACTATAGAGTTATTTTCATTAACTATATCTATAATATCATAATCTTCTTCCGTTAACTCTCTTGATGCATCAAATATGGCAATTATTAAATCTGCATCCTTTATACTTTCTCTTGCACGTGTTACACCGATTTGTTCAACTAAATCTTCCGTTTCTCTTATACCTGCTGTATCTATTATTTTAAGAGGTATACCATCTATATTAACAAATTCTTCGATTATATCTCTTGTTGTTCCTGGGATATCTGTAACTATAGCTCTATTTTCATTTAATATAGCATTTAATAGGGAACTTTTACCAACATTTGGTCTACCTAATATTACAGTTTTTATACCATCTCTTAATATTTTTCCTCTAGATGATGTATCTAGTAGTTTTTGTATTTCTTCCTCTACTTTTTCTGCATCTTCTAAAAGCTCATTATAAGTTACATCCTCAATATCCTCTTCTGGAAAATCAATACTAGCTTCTATATGAGCCATCATTTTTATTATTATATCTCTTATACTTCTAACCTTATTAGATAGGCTACCATCTAATTGATTTACTGATACTTCTAAACTCTTATCCGTCTTAGCTTTTATTATATCTATTACAGCCTCTGCTTGTGATAAATCTAGTCTTCCATTTAAAAAGGCTCTTTTAGTAAACTCTCCAGCTTCTGCCATTACAGCTCCACTTTTTAATAATAATTCTAATACTTTTCTTACAGATATTATCCCACCATGGCAATAGATCTCTACCATATTTTCTCTTGTATAAGTGTATGGTTCTTTCATAAATGTTATTAAGACCTCATCTATTATCTTTTCACCATCCATTATATGACCATACATAAGTTTTCTATTTTCACCATCTGTAAGATGCTTATTATTTACTCCTTTAAATACTTTACTTGCTATATCTATAGAGTTTTTTCCGCTCATACGAACTATTCCTATTCCGGCTTCACCTACTGCTGTAGATATAGCTGCTATTGTAGTCATCTTTCCACCTCCAAATATTATGTTTCTATTTTAAACGTTTATCAATAATGTGTCAATTAAGCCTTAAATAAATTAACAAAAGCCCCCGATTAATTTTTAATCAGCGGCTTTTGAATTAACTTATTTTGCTTTTATTACTACTTTTCTATAAGGCTCGTTGCCCTCACTATAAGTAGTAACATCAGTATTACCTTGTAATGCGGAATGAATTATTTTTCTTTCATAGGCATTCATCGGTTCAAGCTTAACTGGTTTCTTTTGATATACGGCTTTCTCACCCATTCTCAGAGCTAGTCTTTCTAGAGTCTCTTTTCTCTTGTCTCTATATCCACCTACATCAACTAGTACTTTAAGATAGTCTTGTCTGTCCTTATTAACTGCTAAACTTAATAGATACTGAACTGCATCTAAAGTACTTCCTCTTTTACCAATTAAAATTCCTTTTCTTTTAGGATCTATATTATCTACACTTACATGAAGAAGGTTTCCTTCTTTATGTACGGATATATCTCCCTTAACACCTATTGAATTAATAACTTCTTCTATAAATTCATAAGCAACACTTTCTACATTATCAACAACTGTAACCTTTATTGTAGCATCCTTAGCTCCTATTAAGCCTAAGAACCCTCTATTTGGTTGTTCTAATACTTCTACCTCAACTTCATCTTCCGTAACATTTAACTCTTCCAAAGCATCTTTTAAGGCGTCTTCTACAGTTTTGGATATCTTAATAACATAATTCATATATTATTTTTCCTCCTTAATGTTTCACAAAATTAATCAACTACTTTGTTGGTAATTAGTTGTTGTATAATGTTTGTTATGTTGTTTATTACCCAATATAAAGCAAGTCCAGCTGGGAAATTTCTAGCTGAAATAAATATCATTATAGGTAACATAGTTGTCATACTTTTTTGCATAGCCTGTGCTTGATTATCTGCCCCCGGTTGAGTTGGTGGCATCATTAACTTACTATGTAAGAATGTTGACGCTGCTGCTAAAAGTGGTAATCCCCACATATATGGATCTGGATTATCTAAGTTTTCTATCCATAAAAAAGCTTTATTCATTGATTCATACATCCCTGGATCTTGGAATGCATAAGTAACTGGTTCTCTAAACACTCTAAAGAAAGCTAAAAGTATAGGTAATTGGATTAAAGGTAATAAACATCCTGATGCTGGATTAAAATTATTCTCTTTATATACCTCTTGTAACTTAATTTGTTGAGTTTGAGGATCTTTATATTTCTTTTGCACTTCTTGTATCTTTGGTTGCATTTCATTCATTTTTTTAGTAGTTTTTGCTTGACGAGCGTTAAGCGGTGTTAAAAGAAGTTTAAACACTATTGTCGTCAGTATTATTGTTATTGCGTAAAATGATATCTTTTCTGGTTCTGGTCCCATTGTTGATACAATATCGTAAATGGTACGCATCAATTTACCCATTATATTTCCTAGAAAGCTTAACATTTATTAACCCCTTTCACTTAAGCGGATCATATCCTCCTTCAAATAAAGGATTACATTTTAAAATTCTTTTAATAGATAAAAATGTACCCTTAAAAAAGCCATATTTTTCATAGGCCTTTATTGAGTAATCTGAACATGTTGGATAAAACCTGCAGCTTCTTTGTACCTTTATATATTTAGAAATTGTTTTCTGATAAAATTTAATTAAAAGAATAAATATCTTGGCCATTTTTTATTCACCTTTGTATATCTTTGCTATTTTCAATATGTGAATCATCGAATTTTCTAACTCTTTATATGACAAATTTACAATATTTTTCTTTGGTATAAATATTATATCATACCCAGGCTTGATATTGCTAAAATTAAGTCTTACTATTTCTTTCATTCTTCTTCTTATACTGTTTCTAGTAACGGCGTTTCCAATTTTTTTGGTAATAGTATATCCTACCTTGGTAATATTACCTTTATTGGCAGGATTTTTATAAACATATATAACCAAATATTTATTCCAATAACTTCTTCCATTCTTATATACTTTATTAAATTCTATATTTTTTCTTAATCTATATTTTTTATCCATATATAAATAACCCCTTATTTAGTAGCCTTTGTTAAACAAAAGGCCACCAAATGAGTGGCCTATGCAGATAAAACCTTTCTGCCTTTTCTTCTTCTTCTTTGTAAAACACGTCTTCCTGAACTAGTTTTCATTCTAGCTCTAAAACCATGTTTTCTGCTTCTTCTTTGTTTTTTTGGTTGATAAGTTCTTTTCACAACTGCACCTCCTTGATATTGGTGAATACATTTATTATATTTACATCTTTTTCAATGTAGAGTTAGTAAAAAATAACAAAAAGCACTATTATTCATTATATTTTTTTTTTTAAGATATGTCAAGAAGTTTAAATTTCAATATTAAACCTATTTTATATATAACAAATAATTAAAAATTATCAACAGCTTGTTTAAGTTGTGGATAATTAAATTGATATTTAGTCAAATTTTTGTTATTATTTAATATCATGTTAATGTTTTGTGGATAAGTTGTTTATATGTCAATAAGTGAATAACTTACTAACAGTTTGTGGATAACATGTGCATAACTTATACTTTTTCCACAAAATATGATGAAATAAAGGTATAAATTTAATTTTATAAACAAAAATGATATCAACAGATGTGGATAGTTTTGATATTTTTTAACTAATATATATATATTAACAGATTGTTGATAAATTTCACATAATTATTTTTTATTATTTTAAACTATTTTTATATAGCTTTTAAATCATAATTTTGTGAATTTTTTTGTGTATAACTATTTTAAGGAGGTTAAATATGTCTTCAAATTTAGATAATATTTGGAAAAATGTATTAAATATTATCAAAGTAGAATTAACAGAAGTTAGCTATAATACCTGGCTAAAGACCATTACTCCAATAAGTCTGAGTAATAATAAGATAGTACTTGGAGCTCCCAATGACTTCACTAAGGGCATTTTAGAAGGAAGATACTTAAATCTTATAAAAAATGCTATTAAGAAGGTAACAAATGAGGATTATGAGATTGTTTTTATAATTCCTGGGGAGGACCACAGCACTGTTACGGATAATATAAAACCAAGAGAGTATGCAGATGAGGAATTTAGTAAACCAAATCTAAATCCTAAATATACTTTTGATACTTTCGTAATTGGTAATAGTAACAGGTTTGCTCATGCTGCCAGCCTTGCTGTAGCAGAAGCACCTGCTCAAACTTATAATCCGCTATTTTTATATGGAGGAGTTGGACTTGGCAAAACTCACCTTATGCATGCTATAGGGCATTATATATTAAGTCAAAGCCCTGATACTAAGGTTGTTTATGTTTCTTCTGAAAAGTTTACAAACGAACTTATTAATTCTATTAGAGAATATAGAAACGAAGAATTCCGTAACAAATATAGAAATGTGGATGTATTACTTGTTGACGATATCCAGTTTATAGCTGGAAAAGAAGGAACTCAGGAAGAGTTTTTCCATACATTTAACGCACTACATGATTCTAATAAACAAATAATCATATCTTCAGATAGACCACCAAAAGAAATCCCTACACTAGAAGATCGTTTAAGATCTAGATTCGAATGGGGATTAATAGCAGATATACAAGCACCTGATTTAGAGACTAGAATAGCAATACTTAGAAAAAAAGCAAACTTAGAGAGTATTGAAGTACCAGATGATGTTATGCAGTATATCGCATCTATTATTAAATCAAACATTAGAGAATTAGAAGGAGCACTTATTAGGGTTGTTGCATACTCATCCCTTACAAATGAACAAATTACCGTAAGTTTAGCAGAAGAAGCATTAAAGGATATTATTTCTGAAGATAAGCCTAGAAAGGTTACAGTAGAAGTAATAAAAGAAGAAGTTTCTAAAGCATATGGAATAAAAATGGAGGACTTTGAGTCTAGAAAGAGAACTAGAGCAATAGCATACCCTAGACAAATAGCCATGTATTTATCTAGAGAGCTTACTGATTTATCACTTCCTAAAATAGGTGATGAATTTGGAGGGCGTGATCATACAACGGTTATTCATGCATGTGATAAAATTATTAGTGAGATTGAAGATGATACAGACATTAAAGATAAAATAGAAGAACTGACAAATAGGATAAAAGGTATTTAATGTTGATAAGTGTGGATAGAAAATATAGTTATAAAAAGTTATCAACATGTTATTAATTCTTTTAAACTATTCATTTTATAGCTTTTTGATACTTATCCACATATAAACATGCCCTACTACTATTACTACTATAATCTTTAACTTATTATCTATCTTTAAAGGAGGATTTTTATGAAAATTACAATTAATCAAAGAGAATTATCAAAACATATTAATATTGCACAAAAAGGAATATCAAATAGAACTACTTTACAAATATTAGATGGACTTTTACTTCAAACTGTTGATAACAAATTAAAAATAGCAAGTACTGATTTAGAAATAAGTATTGAAACATTTTTAAACTGCCAAGTACATGAAGAAGGATCTATTGTAGTTAATTCTAGAATATTTGGAGATATAATTAAAAAATTACCAGATGAAGATATTGATATTTATGTTGAAAAAAATAACATTAATATTAAATGTAATAATTCAGAGTTTAATATAGCAGCAAGTCCTGGAGAAGATTATCCAGAATTACCTCTTGTAGTTGAAAATAATTCATTTTCAATGCCTAAAGATATGTTTAAAGAGGTTATAAAACAAACTGTATTTGCTACAGCTCAAGATGAAACTAGACCATCATTAACAGGTGTACTTGCAGAAATTGTTGATAATGAAGTATCTTTTGTAGCACTTGATGGATATAGATTAGCTCTTAAAAAAATTATGCTAGAAGAATCAACAGGTATTAATGAAAAAATTATAATACCAGGAAGATCATTAGTAGAACTTAATAAAATTTTAGATGATAGTGAAGACTTATTTAAAATAAGTTTATCTACTGGAAATATTATATTTAATTTAGGAGATACTATAATGTATTCTAAATTATTAGATGGTCAATTCTTTAATTATAGAGAAATAATTAGAAATGATCATGAGACAACAATAACTGTATTTAAACAAAAATTCCAAAACAGTTTAGAAAGAGCTTCTCTTTTAGCTAAAGAAGAAAAAGCTAATCTAGTTAAACTAACTGTGGATAACGATAAAGTTGTAATAAGATCTAACTCAGAAATCGGAGATGTTCATGAAGAGGTTTTAGGTAGTCAACATGGGGATAGTTTAAATATAGCATTTAATTCAAGATATATATTAGAGGGAATTAGAAATATAGAATCAGATGAAATAATTTTAAATTTCGTTGGAAGTTTAAACCCTTGTATAATAAAAGGTATAGATGATGAAAATTACCTATATTTAGTTTTACCTGTAAGATTAGCTCAAGATGACTTTTAATTAGGAGTGATATAATGACAGAAGTAAATATAGATACAGAATATATAAAATTAGATCAGTTTTTAAAATTAGCAGGAATAGCAGGAACTGGTGGACATGCTAAAATATTGATTATTGAAGAGAATATTTTAGTAAATGGTGAAATCTGTACTCAAAGAGGAAAAAAATTAAGAGAAAATGATGAAGTGGAAGTAATAGACTATGGTAAATTTGTTATTAAAAATACTAATAGCTAAAATATGATATAATATCTATTGTATGTGGTTAAAAGCATCTAAGGGGTGTATTATTTGAATGTAAAAAATATAAATCTTATTAATTTTAGGAATTACGAAAATATACAAATAGAATTAAATGAAAAATTAAATGTATTTGTTGGAAAAAATGCTCAAGGTAAAACTAATTTAATAGAATCTATATATCTTTGTTCTAAGGGAAACTCCTTTAGGACTAATAGAGATAATGAGATTATTAACTTTGATAAAGAAAATGCATATATCGGATGCGAAGTAAATATTAATAATTACAATAGATTTATTGAGATTAAATTAAACAGAAACAGTCCTAAAATAATTAGAATAAATAAAACACCACTAAAAAACTTTAAAGAATTAAACAGTGGACTCAATATAGTGGTGTTTTCTCCTGAGGATTTAAAGATAGTAAAGGAAGGTCCTAGTTTCAGGAGAGATTTAATAGATAAATCTTTAATTCAAATTAAGCCGGTATATAATTATAATTTAAATAAGTATAATAAAATATTGTTTCAAAGAAATAATATTTTAAAATCTAATAAATTTAAAGATAATCTTGAAGATTTACTAGAATCTTTTGATAACCAATTGGTAAAAATTGGGGCAAGTATTATTATAAATAGAATGGAATATATTAAATTACTAGATGAAGAGGCTAGGAATATTCATAAAGTTATAAGTAGCGGTAAAGAGATATTAGAATTAAAATATGATACAAATGTAAAATTAAGTGAAAATAAAGAAGAAATAGAATATAATTATATGAATGCTTTAAAAGAAAACTTAAGTAAAGATATAGATTACAGAACAACTCAAATAGGTCCACATAGAGATGATATGATAATTAATATAAATGATAATAGTGCAAGAGTGTTTGGATCTCAAGGTCAACAAAGAAGTACAGTATTATCATTAAAACTTGCAGAAGTTGAAATAATAAAAAAACAAAGAGGATCATATCCTGTGTTATTATTAGATGATGTAT
The DNA here is from genome assembly GCA_964415085.1 of uncultured Tissierellaceae bacterium. GTDB lineage: Bacteria > Bacillota > Clostridia > Tissierellales > Tissierellaceae > CAYPYI01. Next base: position 814 of record CAYPYI010000011.1, on the reverse strand, counting down.
ATTCAGAATTAGATATGGATAGGAGAAAATATTTAACGGAATTATTTAATAATATGCAAACTTTTATAACTGTTAGCAATAGTGAGAGTTTAGATTCAATAAAATATGCAAACAAAACAATATATAACATAGAAGATGGAAAGATTATAAATAGGAGATAAGTTAAATGATTATTCATATAGGAGAAAATATATCATTATTTAAAGAAGACATTATATCTATATTTGATGTAGATTCAATTAATAAATCAGATATTAACAAGATTTTACTTAATAAAAAATCAGTTAATAAAATAAATGATGAAATTAAATCATATATACTAGTAAATAATAATAAAGAAGGTAAGACTGATTTATACGTATCTAGTATATCAAGTGAATCTTTAATGAAAAGATCAAATATGGAGTATGTAGATTGGAGGAAAGTTAATGTCAAATAAGGAAAACAATAGACAGTATACGGCTGATAAGATACAAGTTTTAACTGGGCTAGAACCTGTTAGAAAAAGACCAGGTATGTATATAGGTTCAACTGGTTCAACAGGGCTTCATCATTTAGTATACGAAGTAGTAGATAATAGTATTGATGAGGCTTTAGCTGGGATGTGTGATACTATAAAAGTTGTCATAAATGAAGATAACTCAATCTTAGTAGAAGATAACGGTAGTGGTATTCCAGTAGAAAAACATCCTCAAACAGGAAAATCAACAGTTGAAACTGTACTTACTATACTTCATGCGGGTGGTAAGTTTGATAACTCAGCATATAAAGTATCAGGTGGGTTACATGGTGTAGGTATATCAGTTGTAAATGC
>CAYPYI010000010.1:2548-34166 GCA_964415085.1 uncultured Tissierellaceae bacterium | reverse complement strand
AAAAACAAAAAAGAAAAAATCAAAAAGAAAGGAGATTATTATGAATAGCAAAGATAAGAAAGACATAAAAATATTTGTAGTACTACTACTTTTAGCTTTAATACCAGTAGATCTATCCAAAATGTTTCCAGATACATATTTTTTTGGATGGTTACCAATACAACTTTTTTACTGGTGGATACTAATAGCTATAAACTTTATATTTATTCTTAGATTAGTAAAAAGAAAAATAAAAGAAGCAGAAGAAAAACAAAACTAAAAATCGAGGTGAAAAAAATGAGTGTAGGAATTAAAAGTTTTATCGTAATTTTAGTATATTTATTAGTTCTTTTTGCAGTAACAATATATAGTTATAAACAAAGCAAATCAAAAGAAAAAAATGCAGAAGAATTCTTCCTAGCAGGAAGAGGAGTAAGTTCAATAATACTACCCCTAACAATGATATCAGCCATGCAAAGTACCTTTGCCTTCTTAGGAGCACCAGGAATGTTTTATATGCACGGTATAGGATTTTTAGTAATGGTTCTATCTCAAGTTTGGGTAGCCTTAATGATAATATTTTTTGGACAAAGAATATGGAGATTAGGTGGAAAATATGGATACATGAGTATGGGAGACTTTTTAGAAGATAGATTTGAAAGTAAATACTTAAAACTATTCTCAGCTGCAATATCAACTCTTATGACAGTAGTGTTCTTAGCCATGCAGTATGTAGGAAGTGCAAGGGCAATAGAAATATTGAGTCGTGGAGAGGTTCCATATATAATAGGATTATTAATAATAGCTTTCTTTTCAATGCTTTATGTAATAATAGGAGGAGCAGGAAGTGTTGTACTTACAGATGCAGTTCAAGCAGTTGTACTTATAGGTGGAATAATACTAGCAGCTTTTATAGCTCTTGTTCCATCAGGAGGAATATCAGGTTTATTTAAAAAAATAATAGAAACTAACCCAGCTCTTTTAACAAGAGAAGGAGCACAAGGTTTTTATACAAATAAAAACTGGATAATGCAGTTTTTAGTATTACCATTTGGAATTTGGTTATGTCCACACGTTTGGAATAGATCTTTAATGGCAGAAGATGAAAAAGCCTTAGTAATGTCAGCACTTAGTATTCCAGTATCTCAAATAGTAATATACGCAACTGCAGGACTATTCATAGGTCTTTCAGGACATGTGCTTTTAACAGATGTAGGAGCGCCAGATAACGTATTACCACTACTTATGAATCAATATGCTAACTGGTTTGTTGCAGCTCTTGTAATAGCCGCATCAATAGCTGCTGGTATATCAACAATAAACTCAATGATCTTAGTATCAGCACAACTTGTATCTCAAGATATACTTAAAACTTTAAGACGTGAAAAATTAACAGATTCAAAAGAAGTAGTAGTATCAAGAATAATAGCTTTTTTAATAGTATTAGTTGGAGTATTAATAGCTTATAATCCTCCACAATCTTTAGTTACGGTAGTAATAGATGTAGCATACTCTGGTCTTGCTCAAATAGCACCAGCATTTATTTTAGGACTATACTGGAAAGAGTGTACGAAAGAAGGAGCGGCAATTGGAATGACTATGGGAATTGTAATCTTATTTGCAACTAGAATTCTTCATATTTCACCACTTGGAATGCCAGGATTCTTATTTGCCTTTATAGTAAACATACTTCTTACTATAGTAGTTTCTAAAGTTACTAAAGATACAGATCAAAAAGTAATAGATAGAATATTTATAGAAGGATAAATTATTAATTAGAAAGTTAGCTATAAATTTAGAAATACTAAAAGTAAAATAGTAATATAATTAGAAAATAAAGAATTTAGAAAAGAAATAAAAATATAAAATAAAATATAAAATAAAAAACGAAAGAAAAATAAAATACTCCTTAAAGAAATATAAATTAAATGTTATATAATGAAGAAAGATACTAGTAACTTAAATCTAGGAGTGAAAAAATGTTATATATAGAAGATATAGTAAAGGATAAATCTTTTGATAAAATTAAGTTACTTGCAGGAGAAAAAGGAATATTAAATGTAACAAATGCTGTAACGGTACTAGAAGTACCAAATATAGTAGATTGGCTGGTTGGTGGAGAAAGTTTAATAACCAGCCTTTATTCTCTGCAAGATATAGAAAGTCAGTGTGAACTTATTAAAAAATTAAAAGAAAAAAATGTAGCATGCCTAATAATAAAAACAGGAAGTTATGTAAAAAGTATAGATAAAAAGGTACTTGAAGTTGCAGATTCTTTATCTTTTCCAATATTTGAAATGGATTATAGTCTAACTTATGTTGAACTTATAAAAATGATTAATAACAAATTAAATGAAGCTAAAAATAAAGAATATAAGTTACATAAGCTATTTAGAGATATTTTATATGACTATAATCTTCAAACTCATAGACTACTTAATGAGGGAAAAGACATGGGTATTGATTTTAAAAATAAATATATAAAAGCTTTATATATTTCCTATGATGAAGAAAATATGAAAGATTCTGATTTTAACTGTAAAAATTTATATGAGGAGATTCATATAAGTTTTAAAGAAAGTAAAGTATTTAAACTTAATGAAAATGTAGTAAAGCTTGAAACATATGAAGGACTTATAATATTTATACTTACTGATGATGAATATAAAAACGTTTACATTGAAGAAGAGATAATAAAGATAATAACTAGCATTTGTAAGTGCAAAATAGGCATAAGTGAAACTGGACGGAAAATAGAATTTGTAAAGAAATCATTTGAGATGGCACGTATATCTAATAGTATAGGTAGTATAGTAAAAAGAGATAAAAATATATATAACTATAAAGATATTTATGTTTATAAAGTTTGGTTTTCAAGTAGGACAGAAGATATTTATGAATATGTAGATGAAGTATTAAAAGATCTAATAGATGATAAAATTTTAATGAAAACTCTAGATGAATATTTTTCATGCAATGAAAATATAAAAATGGCTAGTAGGAACTTAAATATACACTATAATACTTTTAGATATAGATTAGATCAAGTAAAAGAAAAAACAGGTAAGGATGTATTTAATATACATGAAAAATTTGAACTTTATATGGCTATTCTAGGAAGTAAGATGGTTTATAATTTGAAAATATAGTATAAAAAAACAAAAAATAAATTTAATATAAGTATTAGAGTAATAATAAAGATAATAATAAAAAGAAATATAAAAAAATACAGAGACAAAAAATAGTAAGAATAAGAATAAAAATAAAAAATAAAAAAGAAAAGAAGAAAAAGATAGAACAGATAAAAGATAAAATATAAAAAATACAAATAATAAGTAGTGCAGTTTTTTATTTATTTCAGGGGGAAGTGAGTGTCTATGATAGAAAAGTGGTTTGAAGAAATTTATGATATAGGAAAGACAAAAGATGATGGTGTAGAAAGATTAGCTTACACTAAAGAAGAAGATTTAATGCACGATATGATTATATCCTTTGGCAAAGAATTTGGACTAAAAGTAAAAAAAGACTATTTAGGCAATAGTTTTTTATACTATAACGAATTTAAAAAAGATTATACTTTAATAGCATCTCACGCAGATTCAGTATTAAATGGTGGAAGATATGATGGTGTAATAGGGGTTTTAATAGGTCTAGATGTATTAAGGAAATTAAAGGGTACAAAGTATGAAGATAAGGTAATTTTAGGTATTTTTAGATGTGAAGAATCAACTGTATTTAATACAGCTACAGTTGGAAGTAGTTTTGCGGCAGGAAATATAAAGATGGAAAAATTAAACGAAATTAAAAATAAAGAAGGTAAATCTTTAAAGGAAATTTTAGATGAAAAAGAATACTCTAAAGATAAAGATTTCAAAATCATAGATCATATAAATAGATATCTTGAAGTTCATATAGAACAAGGAAGAGTTCTTTGGGAGAAGGGTATTGATATAGGTGTTGTAACAGCAATAGCAGCTCCACAAAGATTTAGAATAAATATAAAGGGAAGTCAGGACCACTCAGGAGCAACTCCAATGGGAATGAGAAAGGATGCCTTAGCTGGAACTGCTGAAATTATAACTATGATAGAGGAAATAGGAAATAGTGAAAAAGAAAATCAAACAGTAGCAACAGTTGGGGTAATTCATGCCTACCCTGGATCTATAAATGTTATTCCAGGAAGTGTTAGTATAGATATTGATATAAGAGGTATAGATAAGGAAAGTATAAAAAGAACTGTTAAGAGAATGAAAGAAAATGTGGGAGCAATTGCAGAAAAAAGAAACTTAGAAAAAGAAATAATATATCTTTCAGGATCAGATCCAGTTTTATTAGATGAAAAAATTATAAAAGACCTATATAATATAACAGATAGCTTAAATCTATCCAGTATTAAAATGCCAAGTGGGGCAGGGCATGACGCAATGGAATTTGGAGATAAGGTAGCTACAGGTATGCTTTTTATTCCAAATAAAGATGGTATAAGTCATAACCCTGATGAATTTGCAAGAATTAAAGATATAGAAAATGCAAAGAATGTTTTATATGAGTATATATTAAAGGAGTGATTTAATGATTTTAATTAAAAATGCTAAACTAGTTGATCCATTATCAGAAATTTATGCTAAAAAAGATATCTTAATAAATGATGAAAAGATAGAAAAAATAGCTGATAATATTGACCCAACAGAAGATGTTCAAGTTATTGATGGAAAAGATTTATTTGTATCTCCAGGATTTATAGATATTCATGTTCATTTTAGAGAGCCAGGATTTACTGAAAAAGAAACTATTTATACAGGTAGTCAATCAGCTGCTGCAGGAGGATATACAACTGTTGTAAATATGGCTAATACAAAGCCAATTGTAGATAATGAGGAAGTTGTTGAATTTATTAAAGAAAAAAGTAAAAGTGCAGTTATAGAGGTATTACAAACTTCTGCTGTTACAAAAAACTTTGATGGAGAAACTTTAGTAGATTTTGAAAAGATGAAAGACTTAGGTGTTGTTGGATTTACAGATGATGGAATACCTCTTATGAATCCTCAAGTTTTAAAAGAAGCAATGGAAGAAGTTAAAAAACTTGATATGCCAATAAGTCTTCATGAAGAAGATCCAAGACTTATTAAGCATAATGGAATTAATAAATACTCAAATGCCTTAGCTGAAAATGTACTAGTTGCAAGAGATATTGTAATAGCACTTGAAACTCAGGCTAAACTTAATATTCAGCACATAAGCTCTAAAGTTTCAGTAGAGCTTGTAAGATGGGCAAAGAAAATGGGAGCTAATGTTACATCAGAAGTTACACCACATCATTTTAGTTTAACAGAAGAAGCTGTAGATAAGTATGGTTCTAATGCTAAAATGAATCCACCTTTAAGAGAAGAGTCTGATTTAGAAGCTATTATAGAAGGGCTAAAAGACGGAACTATTGATATAATAGCAACAGATCATGCACCTCATACTAAAGAAGAAAAAGATAAAGAATTAACCAAGGCTCCAAGTGGAATAATAGGACTTGAAACGGCATTTGCACTTGCAATTACAAATCTTTATGAAAAGGGCCATTTAAGTTTAATGGAAATAATAGAAAAACTAACTATAAATCCTGCTAAACTTTATAATCTAGATAGAGGATATATAAAAGAAGGTCATAGAGCAGATTTAGTAATATTTAGTATAGATGAGAAATTTAATAAAAGTAATTTTTATTCAAAATCAAATAACACTCCTTTTAAAGATATAGATTTAAAAGGAAAAATAAAATATACAATTTCAAATGGAAAAATTGTCTTCGAAGACAAATAAAAAAAGGCTATTTATAACTAGAAATTTTAGTTATAAGTAGCCTCTTTTAAAACTAGGTTAAATCCATATTATTATAAGCCATATTTTGGAGTAATTCTTACTTACTTATTTTTGTCTTAGCAATTGAACAAATGAGAATCTATATAATACATTAAAAAGTGAAAAGATTAGAAATTATATGTTTACTTATATAGTTTAAACATAAGGAATCCTATTATTATAAATGAATAGAATATTAATTTATAATAATAATAGTATTTTAAAGGGAAAAATAAAATACATTATGATAGACTAAAAGAATATAAGATTATTTACTTTTAGATATAAATTTTTATAAAAATAAAATACTATGCTTAAGACTTTATGAAACTGGTTTTTATGTATGGTATAAGAGGAGATGAAGTTATGAAATTTTGCTGGGTTACAATTAATGTGAACAATATGGAAGAGTCTATCAAATTTTATAAAGATTTGATAGGATTAGAAATATTAGATAGATTTACTCCATATGAAGGAGTAGAGATAGTTATGCTAGGAGAAGAGAATGGAACTATGGTGGAACTTATTTCTAATCAGACTACTAAGCTTAAAACTAAGGGTATTTCTATAGGATTTAAAGTTGATTCATTGGAAGATAGTATTGAAACTATGAAAAATAATGGTGTTAAAATTTTGACTGAACCTGTATCACCAAGTCCAGATCTTGAATTTTACTTTGTAGAAGATCCAAATGGATTAGAAATTCAGTTAATCAAGATGAAATAGTAAAATAAAATATACAATTAAAATAGAAAAATTGTCTTTAAAAACAACTAACAAAAAGGTAACTTTTATTTTTTAAAAGTTGCCTTTTCTATTTTTATTAAAAATATTTACCTAGAATTTAATAAAAATTTACTATAAATTATAGAAAAAAAGCTATAAAATCATACAAAAAGAGAATATCTTAGTAAAATGAGTTTAAATGAGTTTTAAGAGAAAATAATAATTTAATGAGTAATTTCATTAATAAAGAAAGAAAAGCTCTTAAAACTTAATTTAAAAGGTCTAAGATATGTTTAAAATTACAAAAAAAAGAAAGCACCCTCTTTTTTCAAAAAGGATGCTTTAGTTACAATTTGTATTAGTTACATAATTATTTAGTATTCTTAACTTTTTTTAAACTTTTAACTAAGTATATTTAATAATACTAATCTAATATATAAACTTTAACATTTCTTCTACCAAATTTTCTACATTCTGCAGCCGTGTTATGGAATAGGTCAATCCTATTTCCCTTAATGGCCCCTCCAGTATCACCAGCAACGGCAAATCCATAATCAGGACTACCATCTAGGGACTGAACATAAACCTTAGTTCCTAAAGGAATAACTCTAGGATCTACTGCTACTACACCTCTTTGAGGTTTCATACCAGTTGCAGTTTTACCAACCCATCTTCCCTGGCTTTGTGGTGAGTTATCATAAGCTGTTGCTTTCATAACAACTGACTTTCTATATCCAACTCCACCTCTAGAAGTTTCTACTATATTTTTAGTACCCACTTCTTTAATTTCTTTTACTGGCTCTTTTACTATTTCTTCTTTATCTATTTTACTTGAAACTTCTACTCCATTTAAAAATTCTTTCTTAATATGAGTCTTCTTAGAACCATTTACTCCGGCTTGTACAATTTTCTCAACGCCTGCTTCTAATTTATTATTCTTAACGACTTCTTTTTCAAAAGGAATATTTGTCTCTTCCACTATTGTTTCTTTTGTGAATCTGTATATTCTTAAAGTATCATTAGCTTTTAACTCTTCATGAAGATCAGGATAAGTAAAGTCCTTATCACCTAAGCTTATATGATTCTCCTTAAGAACATCGCTAACTTTAGTGTAAACAGAATTAATTTTTAAATTCTCTGTTCCATCTTTTAAAGTATAGCCTTTGTTATTTTTTACTACTATATTTGAATTTTTCTTTAATTTGCTATCCAAAGGAAGATTTACAAATGTATCTTCATGTAACTTAACTTCTTCAAACTCAATTAGATCTTGAACTGTACTAGCCATAGTAACAAGTTTTTTACTTTCACCATCAACGTCTAATGTAACTTCTTTTCCTTGTAGGACATAAAAGCCTAAAGACATAGTTGCGATAATTAAGATTAAAACCAAGACCTTAATCTTTCCAGCTATTTTAGCTGTGTTCGTATTCATCTCGTACCTCCTAAAATTTAGCTACTTTTGTGTAGCCATTTTGTAACAATTTGTAACTCTTTTGTAACTATTTAAATATTCTATTCTATTAATCTAAGTTTGTCAAATAAATTTATAAAATTATTTTTTAGAAAATTAATTTTTCTTGTATTTCAAGCCCTTTTAGAATATACTTACAATACATAAAAAAAGGGGTGAAAAAATGATAAACAAGATAAAAATCAAAAATAAATTTGACAACTTTAAACAAGGATTTAGATTATATCCTACATCAATAATAATTTCAATTATTCTAGGTATAACTTTAATGTACACAAGTACAATTACCTTTACCGAATCTAATGAATTATTCCTTGAAAACTTTAGTAAAATACAAATGTTACTAGGAGTAATGATCTTAATATTTTTAACAAGTACAAATATTAATAGGATTACAGAAAACAAATATAAAACTATTAGTAACCTAGTTGGACTAGTAATTAGTGGACTTATATATTTTTTAGTAATAAATAAAACTGGAAATAGATATCAGTTATCATTCGTAGGACTTATATTTATGTTTTTAATAAGTTCTATTAGTATAGTAAAACATAAAGATAACTTTTCTTATCATATAATAAAAGTAATAGAAGACTTAATAATTTCTCTAGTTTATATAGGGGTAATTATAGTAGGTGTATTTATAATAATATTTACTACAGAGTTTTTATTTGAATTTAATTTTATCTATTATATAAAAGAATGGGTTTTATTTTTTGCATTATTTATTTTTGGAATACCTTTTTTCATATCAAATTTACCAGATAATTTAAAAGAATATGAAGAATATGATGTGAATAAATTAATAAAAGGCTTAGTAGAATATGTAATTTTAGCAATGATAATAATTTATACAATTATTTTATATGTATATCTTGGTAAAATTTTAATAACTAGAAACTGGCCAAATGGACTTGTTTCTCATTTAGTTTTATGGTATTTAGTTTTTTCATTAATAGTTTTAGTTTTAATTAATGACTCAAAAGAAAAAATATCACAAAATTTTAAAAAGTACTTTTCTAAAGTCAGTATTCCTTTAATCATTATGAGCTTTATTGCTATTGGTATTAGAATTAATCAATATTCTTTTACAGAAAATAGATACTTTATTTTGGCAGTGGCAATATTTACATTTATATGTATGATAATTTATTCATTTAAGAAGGATCTAGACTTAAGAATATTTTCATTTCTTTTAGTCTTAACTATATTTATTTCTTTATTTTCACCAATTAATGCTTTTAATATTTCAAAGAGAAGTCAAAATAATAGACTGGAAAAGATTTTAATTAAAAACAATATGCTTGAAGATAAAAAACTTATAAAAAATGAAAATGTGAGTAAAGAAGACACATTTGAAATTAGCAATATAATATATTACTTTGATAATGAGCATAGTATAAAAGATATAAAGGTTGTAGAAAATATAAATATAGATACTTTTGAAAGAGATTTTGGATTTAAATATACACCTGATAGATGGTATTTACAAGATCTAGATAAAACTGAATATTTCAACCTATCTGTCTTAAGAGACAGTAGCTATTTAGATATATCTAAGTATGATTACTTCTTTAAAGTAAGTAGTGATAGAGAAAGAATTACAGAAGTTAATAATATGAAGGTTAATTTAACGGATAATAATGTTTTACAAATAAGTAACTTTAATGAAGAGATTTTTAATAAGTCTTTAGAAAAAATAGTATTTGATATTCTTAAGAAAAATGAAGGTAAGAATATTTATGATATTAATTTTAATGATGGTATATATAGTTATGAAAATGAAAATATCAATTTACTTTTAATTCCAGAAGGAATATCAGGAGAAAAAATAAAAAATGAAAATACTTTTGAAAATGTGAAACTTAATTATTTTGAATTTGTTCTTTTAATAAGTGTAAAATAGCTTTAAAGTTGACAAAATACAAAATATTAAATATAATTATAGCTCAAAGAGAATAAAAATATTATTAAAAACAGTAAAAATATTTATAAAAATTAAGTAATTAAATATAAAGAAAAATTTAATATATAAATATTATGAAAAGAAGAGTAGGGTTAATATTATTTACAGAGAGTTGGGTTAGCTGAGAGCCAATGATAAAACTTATCCTGAAGATGGTCTTGGAATATTACATTCGATATGTAGAGTGTAACGTAAGTAAAGCGTTAATTACATTACAAGTTCTATATACTTAAATTTAGTATATAGTTAAACTAGAGTGGTACCACGAGCTTTAAGCCTTCGTCTCTAAATAGAGATGGAGGCTTTTTTTATATAAATTTAAACTAAAAAATAAACTAAAAATAATAAAGGGGCGATTATATGAATAAGAAATATTATTTAACAACACCTATATATTATCCTAGTGATAATCTTCATATAGGACACACTTATACGACAGTTGCAGCAGATTCTTTAAAAAGATTTAAAACACTACAAGGTTATGATGTATATTTTGTTACAGGTACTGATGAACATGGACAAAAAATACAACAGGCTGCAGAAAAAAATAATGTAACACCAAAGGGCTATGTAGATAATATAGTAAAAGATATAAAAAAACTGTGGGAAACTTTAGAAATTGATTATGATAAATTTGTAAGAACTACAGATGATTATCATGTAAAAGCTGTACAAGATATTTTCACTAAGCTTTATGAAAAAGGTGAGATATATAAATCAAACTATGAAGGTAACTATTGTACACCTTGTGAATCATTCTGGTCAGATGCACAACTTATAGATGGAAACTGTCCAGACTGTAATAGACCAACTCACGTTACAAAAGAAGATGCTTACTTCTTTAAATTATCAAAATATGAAGATAGACTAAAAGAATTATATAAAGAAAATCCAGACTTTTTAAAACCAGATTCAAGAAGAAATGAAATGATAAATAACTTCCTTGATAAGGGACTAGATGATTTATGTGTTTCAAGATCTACTTTTGACTGGGGTATAAAGGTACCATTTGATGATAAGCATGTAATATATGTATGGACAGACGCCTTAGTTTGCTATTTAACAGGACTTGGATATGGAACTGATGATGACTCACTATATAAAGAGTTCTGGCCTGCAGATGTACATCTAGTAGGAAAGGAAATAGTTAGATTCCACGCTATAATCTGGCCTGCAATATTAATGGCTTTAGATATAGAACTTCCAAAACAAGTATTTGGTCATGGATGGATTCTATTTGATGACGATAAGATGAGTAAATCAAAAGGTAATATAATATATCCAGAACCAATAATTGACTTATACGGAATAGATGCATTTAAATATTTCCTATTAAGGGAATTCTCATTTGGTAGTGATGGATCATTTACAAAAGAAAAATTCTTACAAAGATTAAATTCAGATCTTGCTAATGACTTAGGAAACTTAGTAAGTAGAACTGTAAGTATGGTTGAAAAATATAATGATGGAATAATCCCATCAGTTAAAGATACAGAAGATGTAGACGACGAATTAATAACTCTTGCAGTTAATACAGCAAGTGAGGTAGAAAAATATATTGATAAATTTAACTTCTCAGAAGGACTTGAAAGTATTTGGAAGTTAGTTAGAAGAACAAATAAATATGTTGATGAAACAGAACCATGGGTTTTAGCAAGAGAGGAAAAAAGTGATAGGTTAGATACTGTTTTATATAACTTATCAGAGAGTTTAAGAATAATCTCAGTACTAATAAAACCATTCATGGGTAAAACAAGTGATATAATAAGAAAACAATTAGGAATTAAAGAAGAAGTAGTTTGGGATAATGCTAAAGAATGGGGATTATTAAAAGAGGGAAATAAAGTAGAAAAAGCTGGAATAATCTTCCCAAGACTTGATATTAAAGAAGAACTTGAAAAATTAAATCAAAAAAATCAAGAGTTAATTGATTTAAGAAGTAAAAATACAAAAAAAGAAGACAAAAAAGAAAATAAAAAAGAAGTAACAGAAGAAAAAACAGAAGAGATAACAATAGATGAATTTGATAAGGTAGAACTTAAAGTAGGAAAAATTTTAGAGTGTGAAAATCATCCAGATGCTGATAAATTATTAGTATTTAAAATAAAAATAGGTGAAGAAGTAAGACAAATCGTATCAGGAATAAAAAAATACTATACTCCTGAAGAGTTAATTGGTAAGAATGTAGTAGTTGTAACTAATTTAAAACCTATTAAATTAAGAGGTGTAGAATCAAGAGGAATGATTTTAGCTGCAGAAGATGAAGATAAAAACTTCTCAGTACTAACTACTTTAAATGATGTAGAAGATGGAGCTAGTATATCCTAGGAGGTTTTATTTATGTTAATAGACTCGCATGCACATTTAGATGATGAAAGATTTGAAGAAGATAGAGATGATTTAATTAAATCTTTTAAAGAAAATAATATAGATTATGTAGTAAATGTTGCAGCAGATTATAAAAGTAGTATAGAAAGTATAAATCTTTCAAAAGAATATGAAAATATCTATGCAACTGTTGGAGTTCATCCTCATGATGTTAAAGATTTAAGTGAAGAGATGTTACTTGAAATTGAACAAATGGCAGTTAATAATGATAAGGTTGTTGCCATAGGAGAGATAGGTCTTGATTATTATTATGATAACTCTCCTAGAGAAGATCAAAAATATTGGTTTGAAAAACAATTACAACTTGCAAAGAAGTTAAATCTTCCAGTTGTAATTCATTCAAGGGATGCAAATCAAGATACTTTTGATTTAATAAAAAAACATCAAGACGGGACTATGAAAGGTGTGCTTCATTGCTTTTCTCAAAGTGTGGAAATGATGAATGAATATCTAAAAATAGGCTATATTATATCTTTAGGAGGGCCAGTTACTTTCAAAAATGCTGTAACACCAAAAGAAGTAGCAAAGCTTGTTCCACTTGATAAATTAATGATAGAGACAGACTCACCTTATCTTACACCAGAACCTTTTAGAGGAAAAAGAAATGATCCAACTAAGGTTTATCATGTAGCAGAGAAAATAGCTGAAATAAAGGGAATATCTTTAGAGGAGTTAGCTAAGATAACTAGTGAGAATACTAAGAAGTTTTTCAGTATAAAATAGTAAAAGATATAGTAATTAAAATAGAATTTATAATAAATAACTATAAAATTAATTTAATATTAATTAGTATATAAAAGACTATCCTGATAGAAAGTTATTAGGAATAGTCTTTTTTTATTTATAGAAAATATAAAATAAAGAAAAAATAAAATTAAAAGGATTAAAAGATTAAGATTTTAAAAAAAGATAAACTTAGAAAAGGTATAAATTTTTTACATGGATAAAAAAGACTTATTAGAAGAAAAAGTGTTCATATAATGCGTAAAAAACAAAAATATTTATAAATAGTATGGACAAATATAATAAAATATATAAACATGTAAAAATATTACTTGTTATATATATAAATTGGTAATTAGTATGTATTAAATTACACAATTAGGGTAACTATATAGTGATATAAGATTATAAGAGAAATTATAGCTTGAAAAATTACATATGGGGAGGATTATTATGGATTATTTAAACGAAGCTTAGATAATAAAATCTAAAATAAATAGAGACGTTGATTTTGAAGTATGGTATTTTAATAAGGATCGATTTATAATAAAATCATTAACCACAGAAAATCCTAAACTTAAAAAAGAAGATATAATTAGAGACTTTACAAGTGATAGAATAGAATCATTTTATATTAATGATAAAAAAGTATACTCTTTTAATTATATTGGGGATAGTCATATTCTTTTAGCTTTTTATGAGGATATAGAATTAGCTGAAGATATTAAATTAGAATTATTTTGGTATTTAGGTGGATTATATATAAATCAAGTATTAACATCTTCAAATGAAGAAAGACATATTATATTAGATATAGTAAAATCCATGAGCCAACCTTTAGAATTAAAAGATATATTAGATAATATATTAAAGGGAGCAGTAAAAATACTATCTAAAGCAAGACTTGGTTATATACAACTATATAATGAAGACGAAGAAATACTTGAAGTTGCAGCAAGTGTAGGATTTGATAAGACTATTTATGAATTTAGACCATTAGTTGGTGAGTCTGTAACTGGAAAAGTATTTTTAGATGGAAATCCAAGATATTATAATACAAGAGATGAAATTGAAAAAGATAGTGCAAATTGGGATTTAACTAATAGAAACCTAGATATAGTAGAAGACTTATTTGTAAAACAAAAATTAGGTGGACTTATTTGTGTTCCAATAACTTATAAAGATAAAAAACTAGGTGTAATGACTCTTCATAAATTAGCTACAGATGAAATAGAATTTTCAGAATATGATGTTAAATTCTTAGAGTCCTTTGCATCAAAAGCTGCTATATCTATTGAAAATGCAAAATTAATAAATAGATTAAAAGAATCAATAGATGAAACTGAAAGAATTAATAGGTACATAAGTAAAAAAAATCAAATATATAAAGATTTAACTCAATTATCACTTATGAACAGAAGACTTCTTGAAATTTCAAGGGCTTTAAGTATACATTTAGATACACCACTTATGCTTTATGAAAATTCAAAAAACAAACTAGCTTTTAATAATTTAGATGAAAAACTATCTGAGGCAGATGTAATAAAACTAATATCAGATTATGAGCATGAAGATATAGGACTTTCAGATACGGTTTATGAAGATTATTATTTCTTTCCTATAAAAAATGGTAATGTCTTACTTGGTTATATTATAACAAATAAAAACATTTGTTTAGATGATGAGAAAAAAGATTTAATCAATGAAAGTGCTTTAACTTTAACAATTGAGCTTATGAAGGCTTATGTACTTGAGGATATTGTTTTTAAAAGAACTCATGAATACTTTACAAATTTAATAAATAGTACGGATAAAATGGAGATAGAAGAATATAGAAAAAAATTAAACTTGCCATCAGAAAGTAAGTTTTTATCTATTATAATAGGAATAGAAGACTATAAAGATTTACAACTACTGCAAATGGATACTCATAATTTAATTGCTATAATATCTAATGAGTTTAAAGATTATGATAATCTACTTTATGCTTTTCATAATAAAATAAATCTTATTCTTTATTCAGATAAAAAAGAAGATTTAGAAAAGATTAAATTTAAATTAGAACATGTTGCTAAATTAGAAAAGCAACTTAATAATACTTCAATATCAATAGGTATTGGTTCTTATTATCCAAGGATTGAAAATATAGTAAAAAGTTATAGAGAAGCAGATCTTGCCTTATCTTATATAATAAGAAGGAAAGATAAATTTGTAATATCTTATGATGAAATAGGGATTAATAGATTGTTTATAAATCATATACCAGGAGATATAGATAAGTTTTTAGATGATACTTTAAAAGAGTTAAGAAGTGAAGAATCTGAAAAAAGTGATCTAGAAGAAACTCTATTTACATATATACAAACAAATAAGTCGGCTGTAGAAACTAGTGAAAGACTTCATATTCATATTAATACTTTTTATAATAGACTTAAAAAGATAGAAAAACTTTTAGATATAGATTTTGACAATCCAGAAGATAACTTAAAAATACAACTTGCTTGTTATTTAAATAAAAATAAAGAGAATATAATAATGTAGTATATAAAGATAATTTAAAATAAAAGTATATATGAAATAAAAGTATATTTATAAAATTAGTAAAAAAAATTATAGTAAAATTATAATAAAGATAAAGATAAAGATATGGTTCCTTTTAGGAACCATATTTTTACATAATAATCCTGACTGTTTTGTAGTATAATAAGTAGGATACGATTAAGGAAGTGATATAATGATTAAAGAGATAATAGTAGTTGAAGGAAAAGATGATATTACAGCAGTAAAACAAGCTGTTGATGCAGAGATAATAGCAACTAATGGATTTGGATATGGTAAGAAGTTTATAAATACACTTATAGATATGTCAAAAAGACGTGGAATAATAATTTTTACAGATCCAGATTTTATGGGAGAGAAAATTAGAAAAGATATAGCAAGTAGAGTTCCTAATTGCAAGCATGCATTTTTGCCACAAAAGAAAACAACAAAAGATGGAGATATAGGAATAGAAAATGCTTCAAGAGAAGATATAATAGTAGCTCTTAAAAATGCTAGATGTGAGATAAATGAAAATACTAATTTTTTTACTCAACAAGATCTAGTTGAGTTTGGTTTAATAGGAGATAGTGATTCAAAAGAGAAAAGAGATAGCTTAGGAGAAATATTAGGAATAGGCTATGGTAATGGAAAGCAATTTGTAAGTAGATTAAATAGCTTTGGTATAACTAAAGAAGAATTTCTAAAAGCAATGGAGATGATTAAAAAATAATGGATGATTTAAGACTTTATTCGCCAAATTATGTAAAACAGATAATAAATGATTATGATTTTAAATTTTCAAAAAGCCTGGGACAAAACTTTTTAATAGACGGAAATATAGTAAGAAATATAGTAAAAAGCGCAGGTGTTACTAAAGAAGATGGAGTAATAGAGGTGGGTCCGGGTATAGGAACACTAACAGAAGAAATATCTCTACAAGCTAAAAAGGTAGTTTCAGTTGAGATTGATAAAACACTTCTTCCTATTTTAGATGAAACCTTAGGTAAATACGACAATATAAAAATAGTAAATGATGACATATTAAATATAGACTTAAATAAACTAATAGAAGAAGAATTTGATAATAAAAAAGTAAAAGTTGTAGCAAACTTACCTTATTATGTAACAACTCCTATAATTACAAAATTAATAGAAAAAGATTATAATATTGAGAGTATAACAGTTATGGTTCAAAAGGAAATAGCTGAAAGAATGGTAGCAAAGCCAAATAGTAAACAATATGGATCTCTATCTGTTTTTGTTCAATATTATACAGATCCTGAAATAATGTTTGAGGTGCCAAATTCAGTATTTATACCAAAGCCAAAGGTTGGTTCAGCAATAATTAAATTAAAGTTAAAAGAGGAACTTGCTGATACAAATAGAGATAAACTATTTAACATAGTAAGAGGTAGTTTTGCTACTAGAAGAAAGACTATACTAAATTCTTTATCTAATTATGGTTTTGAAGGAGTAGAAAAAGAAGAGATAAAAAATGCTTTAATAAAAGCCGATATAGATCCTATATCAAGAGCTGAACAACTGAATATAGAAGATTATTTAAGGCTGGAGAAAGTCTTTCCAGAAAAATAAGAAAGGTGATAAATATGAGTAAAGAAGAAAAACTTGTATGCTCTGAACACTTTGCTGATGAGAAGATTATAAGAGGTATAAATGAAGACTTAAAAGATGAAAATGGAATAGAGTCTTTATCTAAGTTATATAAAGCTCTAGGAGATGCAACAAGACTTAAGATAGTATATGTATTATCTAAATCCCCACTTTGTGTATGTGATATAGCAATACTACTTGATATGAGCCAGTCAGCAATATCTCATCACTTAAGAGTATTAAGAGATTTAAATTTAGTTAAATTTAAAAAAGATGGAAAACTTGTAATCTATTCATTAGATGATAACCACGTATTAAGACTATTTGAAGAAGGTTTAGAACATATAAAACATCAAGAATGATTATTAATTAATTCTCGGGGTAATAAATATTATATAAATAGTTGACAAATATACCCGTTAGGGGTATCATGTAAATATAATAACTAAGTGGAAAATTTAGGAGGAATGAAAATAATGGAAAAAGTATTTGTATATTCAAGTAACACATGCCCATATTGTACGTTAGCTAAGGATTATTTAACTGAATTAGGAGTAGAATTCGAAGAAAAAAATATTCAAACAGATAATGAAGCTAGAAAAGAATTAATGGAAATGGGTCATATGGGAGTTCCTGTAATAGTAATTGGTGAAGAAGAAATCGTAGGATTTGACAGAGATAAAATAGACGAATTATTAGGATAATAATTATTAGTATACTAGTAGAATATTAGTAATAAAAAAAGGGAACTTATAAGTTCCCTTTTTATATATCAACTATTTATTTAGCGCTATTAATAATGACTCAATGTCTATACCGTGAACGCCAGCTGCTTCTTCTAAGCTTTCCATTTGGCTTGCTGGGCAACCAACACAACCCATACCAAAGCTCATTAGGATTTCAACTGCATCTGGTTTAACTCTAATTAATTCACTAATTAACATATCTTTAGTTATATTCATGATAACAACCTCCTTTAAAGTATACTTTAATAGTAGCATAATTATAACGATTTTTCTACTACAATAATTACTTTTTAGGACATTAAATTAATATATATCTAGATGTACATATAAAACCCTACTAAAACAGTAGGTATTTATATAAAAAATAATAAAAGGAGTTGATATAAATGGAGATAGTTCTAACTGATGAAGCAAAAAAAGAACTTGAAGATTTATCACAAAAAACAAATGAAAATAAATTTATTAGAGTATTTATCGCAGCTTTTGGCTGAGGTGGGCCAACATTTAATGTAGCTCTGGAAGAGCTAAAAGAAGGCGATGTACAAGTTGAACACGATGGATTTACTTTCATATTTGAACAAGAATTATTCAATCTACTTAAAAAAGTAGAAATAGACTATGTAAAAGTGATGTTCTTTAGTAGATTTGTAGTAAATGCATATCAAAAGTAAAAAATAAAAGTAAAAAGAAAAATATAATCTAAACTAAACTAACAAAATATTAACATTATAAAAATAATAAAAAATGAGCTTTTCATAAATAATAATTATTTGTGAATAAGCTCATTTTTATTTATATATTTTATTTAAACAATTTATAATAAATTCTTTAATTTATATTTTTAGTTTTCCAAATAAGATTTGTTTAATATACATCTAATTGGATTTTTACTAATTTTTTCTAAAACACCAAGCTCAACTAGCTTATTTAGTTTAACTCTAAGAGTTTGTTCACTATAATTTATGAATTCTTTTAACAATTCTATATCTAGATATTCATTTAAACCAAAAAGACTTAATTCAATTGCTATATTAGTTATATCAAGTAAAGTTTTATCCTTATTTATAGTTTCGTCATTCATAGATTTTTCATATGCTAATTCTAAAAGAGTCATTTTGTTATTAATATTGTCTTTAAGAATATTTTGGCCATTGTTTAAAATTTCTAGAAATGAATCAACAAAGAAATTAAGTTCACCCTGCATAGAAACTTGATTAGTTTTATCAAAGGCTTTTAGATAAAGAGATCTATATTCATTAGAACCTTGGGATAAGGAAAGAGCTGTAAGCCAAGAATAGTCTTGTTTTAAATAGATACTAGATATAAATCTATTAGTCCTACCATTTCCATCGTAAAAAGGATGAATGTATCCAAAGTAGTAATGAAATATTGCATTTTTAATAAGACTATTACATTTTTTATCTATATTCAAAAACTCTAAGAGTTTCTCTAAAGTTATAATAATATAGTTCTCAGTATCTTCTCCCTTACTAATTCCTCTGTGGATTTCTTCACCTTGTTTACAAATATACACTAAATCTTTTCTAAAGTACTTACCATCTGGCAGATCTTTCTTTTCTACGCCATCAATAGTTATTTCATCATATATTTTTCGGATATCATTAAAGTCTTTAGGACTTTGTAACCTATCCATTTGTAACTGAACATATGAGTTTATAATATTAGAAAATCTTAATTTATTACTGTAGTTTTCTTTCTTTAATACTTCTTTTGTAGTTGAAACAAGTTCTTCCTTACTACTTTTAACGCCTTCAATTTCATTAGTACTTTGAAGTTCAGAGCTTATCATATCAATTAAAAATGTTCTTTTAGCTGCACTAGGTAGTTTATTATATAAGTCCATTAATATTATATCATCTTTAGATATGGAGTTGATTAAATCTATAGTTTTCATAGTAGGAATATAGTAAAGATTAAAGGTTTTTGGTTGATTAATAGGTTTGATTTTTAAATCAGGTAATATAATAGAATCATAATTTAATCTTTCTTCTAATTTTTTATTTCTTTCTTCATTTCCTTTTAAATTATAGAATATTTTATTCATATACTGCATTTAATCCCTCCTTTTATAGTATTGTAGTATAAAGTAGTCTAAAAATGAATTAAAAAAATAAAATAAACAAAATATACAGTTTTAATAATAGGAAAAGAATATAAATTTGAATAATTTAAGTATAAATAATAAGTATGATAATATTAATATAAAAATAAGAGTTATTTTTATATGACAAACCCTTATATATTTGAAAGTTAATTTAAAATACCTGATATTTAGTTAAAAGAGGAGGAAAGTTTATGAAGCCAAATTTATTTGATTTCGCCACAAGGGAGTTAAGCCATGATGCTATTCTATCCTGGATTTTATATTGGGGAAATTATAAGAATTCTGATTTATACAATTTATCTAGGGCGTTTGTGAAACTTTTAATAGGGAGAAATGTTGATATTGATAAGGTAGAGATAAGACTAGAAGAAGATAATATTGACATTTTATGTATAATTAATAATAAGATTTATATTGTTATAGAGAATAAAATAGATACCAGCGAACATAGTGGCCAATTAGATAAGTACAAAAATACTATAGATAAAAAATATGCAGATATGGAAAGACATTACGCCTATATAACAGTGGGAGATGAGGCAAGTTATGATCATATTTTTAATAAAAGTTATATAGTGATAGAAAGAAAAGATTTGATTAATTTAGTATCAGATTATAAAGATAAAAACCATATTTTAAAAGATTACTATAATTTTCTATATAAGATAGAGGAGGACTTTAATTCATCAGATAATGATGATATTTATAAATGGACTTATAGAGGGTGGCAGAAATTTTACATCAACTTAAATAAGAGATTTACAGATGGATCTTGGTCTCGTGTAAATAATCAAAGAGGTGGATTTTTAGCTTTTTATTGGGATTTCATTAATCATAAATATGAAGATGAAGTTTCTTATAAAACTTATATTCAAATAGAAGATAATGAAAGAATTGCTTTTAAGGTGGAAGTAGAAGGTGATAAATATAGATCAGAAATCAGAAACTTCCTTTGGAATACCGTGGAAAGCCTTGATTTAGCAGAAGAAATAAAAAGACCTGCTAGGTTTGGATATGGAAAAACTATGACATTTGCTGAAATAAAAGACTATAACACTAAAAATGAATTATATAAAATGATAAACCTGACAGAAAAAGCAAAAAGATGTTTAGATTTTGAATTAATTAAAAGTAATAATAATGAATAATCTAAACATAATTAAAATTTTAAGAAACATTGGAATGATAATTTTATGCAATTTAAAAATAAAAGTAATAATTGTATATCACTAAAATATATAAATTAATATCTAAAACTTATTAGATAATATATAATAAAAATCTACTAAAAGATATTTAAAATACTCCTATATTTAAATTGGGGAGTATTTTTATCTTTAGCTTAAAGTTTTGTTATTTGTGTTAAATATATGTTATACTAACAATAAAGATCAGAATATTTATACACGCGAAGTAGGAGGGGTAAAGTGACAAAAGATGAATTATTAGACTTATTAGAAAAGAAGGATTATATAGAAATCAAAAAACGACTCCCTACCATGAACGAAGTTAATATTGCTGAAATATTAAATGACTTAGATCTTAGTATTGCCGTATTAGTTTTCAGAATGTTACCTAAAGACATGGCAGTTGAAGTTTTTGCCAGGTTTGATAAGGATAAAAAGGAAGAAATTATAGATTCGATTACAGATATTGAATTGGCAGGAATAGTGGAAGAGTTATTCTTTGATGATATGGTAGATATGATAGAAGAGATGCCTGCTAATATAGTAAATAAAATATTACATCACTCATCACCAGATGAGAGAAGACTTATAAATATGTTTTTAAGATACCCAGAAGAATCAGCTGGAAGTATCATGACTATAGAATATGTAGAGCTTAGAAAAGAAATGACAGTTGGTGAGTCTTTAAAAAGAATAAAAGAAATAGGACTTACTAAAGAGACAGTTTATACATGTTATGTAACAAATAATAATAGAATATTAGAGGGAATTGTTTCTTTAAGAAAATTAGTAACTTCAGATGAGGATGTTATTATAAAAGATATCATGGATGAAGATGTAGTTTCAGTTAATACTCATGATGACAGGGAGATAGTAGCTGATATATTCCTTAAATATGGATTTATTGCAATTCCTGTTGTAGATAATGAGCATAGACTTACAGGTATAATAACAGTTGATGACATCATGAATGTTATGGAAAGTGAAGCAACAGAAGACTTCCAAAAGATGGCTGCTATGGCACCATCAGATGATGCATATCTAGAATCAAGTGTATTTTCACTTGCAAAACAAAGATTTACTTGGCTTTTAATACTTATGGTAGGAGCAACATTAACAAGTGGAATAATAGGTAGATATGAAGATGTTTTAAGTAAAATGGTAGTACTTACAGCGTTTATACCAATGCTTATGGATACAGGAGGAAATTCAGGTAGTCAATCATCAACTCTTGTAATACGTGGTATAGCAACAGGAGATATTGAATGGAAAGATAAATGGAAAGTATTATGGAAAGAATTTAGAATAAGTTTTATAGTAGGACTTGGACTTGGAGTAGTAAACTTTGCTAAAAATATGTTAGTAGATAAAGTTGGACTTGTAGTATCAATTACAGTATCAGTAACTCTTTGGGCAACAGTAATGATGTCTAAGATGTTAGGTGGACTTTTACCACTACTTGCAAAAAAAGTTAACTTAGACCCTGCAATAATGGCAGGACCTCTAATTACTACTATAGTAGACTCACTAGCACTTATAGTTTATTTTACAATAGCAACATTATTTTTAAATATAGCATAGATATTTAACCAGTTAACTAAAAGTTAACTGGTTTTTAATTTTTAGGGTTGTATAATAAATGCTGAAAGAAATTATTCAGTCCCCCAACATTTATTATACAACCTCTTTTTTTACAGTGATAATTAAGAGGTGATAAGATATTATTAAAAATATTTAATAGTAAAGAGATTATGAGATTAAATAGTAATATATATTAAAAAAGTAAGGGAAATCTAATTATATATACTTATGAATTTAAAAGTATTTTATATACTCATTATAAATATTATGCAGTTTAGTATAATTAATATTTAAAAATGGAAAAACTTGAAACGTGTAAATAATACGTATACAATATTAATAAGGATAGACAAGATCTCCTACACCTTTTATATTTGTATTTTGGAATGAGATTTCCTGACAAGGAAAATACACTAGGGTGATGATAATATAGTTTATTCCTATATAAGGGTTGTAAAAATGTTAAAAAATAATGGGTTAAAACTCAAAAGAACGAGTGGCTCTCATGAAATCTATGGAAATGTTGAAGGTAGAACTTGTCCAGTAAAATGTACTGGTAAAGATATACCTAATGGAACATTAAAAAAAATAGAAAGGATTACAGGGATTAAGTTTTAATCCCTCGCCTCTTCTAAAGTATGTTTATAAGGATTTATATATTAAGGAGGAGATTCTATGACAAATAGGTATATATATCCTGCCATTATCAAATTAGTAGATGATAGTTATGATGTTAGTTTTCCAGATATTGATAATTGTTTTACATTTGGTGAGGATATACAAGATGCACTAGATAGTGCTAAAGACGTTTTAGAACTATGTTTATATGATATGGAACAAAACAATATACAAATTCCAAAAGCATCAAATATAACTGATATAGACCTGAAAAAAGGTGAGTCAGTTGCTTGGATTAGTGTTTGGATGGTTCCGGTAAGAGATAAAATGGAAAATAGATCGATAAAAAAAACATTAACTATTCCAAAATGGATAAATGATATAGCTGTTGAAAATAATATAAATTTTTCTCAGACACTTCAATCAGCAATTAAAGAAAAACTTGGAATTACAAATTAAAAGATAAAAAGTTCAAAACTAAATAATTAATAATAAATAAAAATAAAAGCTGTCCATAATTATATTTTTTAATTATGGACAACTTTTATTTTTGAAGTAAAACTTCACTACTAAATAGTCCTTTATTTCTATATATTCAAATACTTATAACGAATCTATTTATCTTTTTTGGGAAACTATTAATATAATTTCCAAATAGTCTAACTTATTTTAAATAAAACTAAATAAGTATTAAAGAAAGAAGATAAGAAATATACATATTTACTTTTAAGACCTATAACAGTATCTATTCATAAGTGCCAAATTCTTCTCTAGGTTTAACATCTTTAGCTATAAGTTCTATAGATTTGTCTAAGTTATTCTTATTTTTAAGAACTTTATATGATTTTAGATTATATCTTAACTTCATAGCTAAGTCTGTGTTATTAATGCTAATAAATGCATTGTCTAGATAGTCATATAAGGTTTTAAAACATAGCTTTTCATTATCAACAAATAAATTATTTGCTTTATCATAGCCTAAAATAGCAGCTAATGATCACTTTTTATTGTAGAAACAATCATTTACATATAAAAAAACTTAAGTACTTAACAACTTTAAATTTTCTTTGTATTTTTTTCTAGACTCAATATATTTTGTTTTAGCTATATCAGGATAATAAATTTCAACTTCATTTTACAACTAGTCATATATAAATTAATACAAATATATGTATGAAATATGTATATACCTACAATGACATAATTATCAGCCTTGGTATACTTAATATATAGGATACTAAAGAAGTGTGAGTTAAGTATAAAAGGAGGATAATTATAATGAAAAAGAAGATAATTAAATCAATAAGTATATTTATATTATTAATAATAACAATAAATTCAATATCAATGACTTTTGCAAGTTCAGATGATATGTTAATAAATAGAAGTGTAAGTACTAATGAATCAGGATATAAAACAGAGATGGAAGGCAAGTACGGTGAAATGATAGGATACATGTATGTTGATCTTGCAGTAAATGGAACTCTTAGAAATTTTTATGATGGAGAAATAAAAAATTATGATTACTTTAAAGATATGATAGAAAATGATAGAGTATTTATGGCAAAAGCAGGTAGATCTATTTGGATCTCTCCTTTTGATAAAATAGGATCTGTAGAAGAATTTTTACAAATAACAAAAAGTGAAGAGTTTCCCCAAGTTTTTAATCTTGTTAAAGATGAGTATATAAATGGAAGATTTTCAGATGATTTAAAACCATACTATGAAGACTTTTATACAACTTCATGGAGGGGTAATAGAGAAACAGAATTTATGATATTAACTATAAGACCATACCTTCCATATAAAGTAAATCATATATTATTAGACTTAGAAGATGGAAATATAGTTAAGGAAGAAACTTATTTAGAAGAAGATAAAGAAGGTCTTCATATAGATTATGCAAAAATAGAAGGATTAATTGAAATTGAAAATGAAACAGGTTATAAAGTAGATTATGATAGAGAAGTATATTCAAGCTATAAAAAAATATTAAATAAACCAAACAAAGGCTTTAATCTTTACTATATAAAAGAAGATAAGAAAGAAGAAACCGAAGAGATAGAAATAGATATAGAATATGGTTATATTGAAAATGATACTTTTATAAATTTTAAAGATGAAAATAATGATGATATAAAAACTTCCATAATGGTTGAGGAAGATTATTTAATAGATGAAAGTATAGTAGATATTAAGGACATAGAAAATTATATATTCAAAGAGATAAAACCTTCTTTAAAAGAAGGCATATTAGCTAAAGATTTACAAGATAAAAAGATATATGTAATATATGAAGAGTTAGAGAAAATTGAGTTATTTAATTTAGATGTTAAAACTATTAATAAAAAAACAAATGAGTTTATAGCAAATCAAGACTTTAAAATTAAAGAATTAAAAACTAATAATAAAATAAAATATAAAACTGATAGTGAAGGTGTTAAAAAGATAGAAAATTTAGAAAAAGGTAGTTATAAACTAATACCAACTAAGTTAGATGGGTTTGAGTCAGCAGATAATATTTTATTAAATATTAAAGATAAAGATAAGGAAAAAATAATTTATTATACTCCAATTGAAGAGATAAAGCCCCCAGTTAATCCACCAGTAGGTCCAGAAGAACCAGAGAATCCTGAAAATCCTGAAAAACCACAAGAACCTGAAAAGCCAGTTAATCCAGGAAAACCGGAAGAACCAGGAAATCCAGAAAGGCCATATATTCCAGAATTAAAACCTATAAAACCAGGAATTGATATTAAAGATGAAGAAAAACTAAATAGATTAGATCATTTTCAATATATAAATGGATATGAAGATAATACTATAAGGCCAGAAGATAATATAACAAGGGAAGAAGTAGCAGCAGTATTTTTTAGACTTCTAGATAAGGACTATAGAGAAAAGGTAAGAAAAGACAAAAATATATTTACTGATGTAACTTCAAAAAGATGGTCAAACAAACATATCTCTACTCTAAATAATGCAAAAATATTAACAGGTTATGAAGATAATACTTTTAGACCAGGAGAAAATATAACAAGGGGAGAAGTAGCAGCAATGGCTTCAAGATTTGATGATTTAGAAGTTGGAGAAAATATGTTTAAAGATACAAAAGGACACTGGGCAGAAAAATATATATCATCAGCTAATAAAAAAGGTTGGATAAAAGGATATGAAGATGGAACATTTAGACCAGATGAATATATAACAAGAGCAGAATCTGTATCTTTGATAAATGGAGTATTAAATAGAAAAGTAGATAAAAAAGGTTTAAGTGAAATAGATTTAAATAGTTTAAATAGTTATAAGGACTTAAATGAAAATAAATGGTACTACTTTGATATTATAGAAGCATCCAATAGTCACTTATATAAAGAAAGAACTTTAGGTAAAACAAGTGAAGTATGGACAGAATTAAAAGAAATTAATATAGAAATGTAGAAACCTATAGTTAAATTGTTAAAACTTGTAAATAATAACAATGAAATAAAATTAGGACTATAATATTATAAGAATATAACTAATACTAATTAGTGATAAAACCCTATACAAAATGTTTTAAATAGCTAACTAATAATAGTGTTCTCTTAATTGTTTAAAGTACTATCTAATACTATTTCCCCAATTAGTTAGCTATGTATTACCCAGAAAAACAAAATGATATAAACTTTAATCCAGGCTTTGGATTATATTCATTAGAATCTTACTAGATATAAAAATATCTAGTAAGATTTTTTTATTCACTAGATTTAAAGGTTAACCATCTAAGTTTTCAAGTATTAATTTTTAAAATATATAACTATGGAAATATAGTAAAAAGATGATAAAATGAATTTGGTGATGAATATGGAAAACTTAGTAGAGAGCATACTTTCTGTAGCTAGAGGCATGGTAAAAAGTGGAACAGATGTTAGAAAAGTAGAAGACAGTTTAAAAAGAATGTTTAATGCATACAATATTACTACAATAGAAGTATTTGTATTAAGCACAGTTGCAATAGCTACAGTAAGAGCAAATGAAAATGATAAAATAATAACTCAGATAAAAAGAATAGACAAAACAAGTACAGATCTATCAAGGTTTGAAGATTATAACTCTTTATCTAGATATATAGTTTCAAATGCTCCAGATTATGAATATATAAATAAAGAAGTAGAAAAAATTCAAAATGAAAAAATAAATAGTAAATATGTAGATGTTTCAGGTTACGTGGTTGGAACAACTTTCTTTTGCATGTTTTTTGGTGGTAACTTTATTGATGCTATTGCATCAGGAATTATTGGATTTTTAATTTATTTAATGAACACTTACTTAAGACAAGACACTTCAAACAAAGTAATTTATACACTATTTGCAAGCATAGTATCAGGATCCGTTGCTTACTTTTTTGTGAAAATTGGATTAGGACAGAATATAGATAAGATAATTATAGGAGATATAATGCTTTTTATTCCAGGGCTTGTAATATTAAATGCAGTAAAAGACATGTTCTATGGAGATATAATATCAGGGATATTTGCATTTGTTGAGTCTATAATAATAGCCATGGCTATAGTTGCAGGATTTGCAGTACCAAGCTTCTTGTTCGGAGGTATGATCTAATGAAAATAAATATATTTGAAGTTTTAGTTGCAACTATTGGTACAATGGGATTTTCATTTGTATTTAATATAAAAAAGAATAGAGTAATACCAGTAGGAATAGGTGGTATGATTGGATGGATTACATATCTTTTAGTTAATCATTATTTTGAAAATGCATTTATTTCCAATATGTTAGCCACATTTGTAGTATGTATTTATGCAGAGATATGTGCAAGAAAATTAAAAGCACCAGCAAGTGTATTTTTAGTTCCATCAGTTTTTCCACTAATACCAGGTAGTGGATTATATTATACAATGGAAGCACTTGTTAGGGGTGATAAGGCCTTAGTAAATTCTTATGGAATATCTACTATAGCAGCAACCTTAGGTATTGTAGTAGGCATGATACTAGGAACGTCATTTTTTTATAGCATAGTTTTAAAAATAGTATCTTTAATAAAAAATAAAAATAATAAAATTAATTTATAATTATAAGTTAAGGACATATATAAAAACAGAAGAATTTTAAATTCTTCTGTTTTTTATTTATATCTATTTATTTTTTATTTATATCTATTTACTTTTTATTTATTCATAACTTCCTTTTTTACTTTTACCATCTTCAAGCATGATTTGTCCTCTAGCTATAACTTTTTCAAGGGCTAAATTTTCATCAAGAATTAATAAATCAGCATCTGAACCTTCTGCTATAAGACCTTTTTGTGGGTAAATATTAAGTCCCTTAGCAACATTAGATGTAAAGAATATTAAAGCTTCTTCAATTTCAAAATTATATTTATTTACCATATTTTGAAATTCTAGGAAAGTAGTATTAACAGGAGAGGCCCCCATTTCAAGTAAATTTCCTTTTTCATCATAATTAGACCAGCTGCCATATCCATCTGTGCTTACAGTAATATTTTCAAGTGGAATATTATCTTCCTTAGCTTTTTTAATACAAAATGCTGGTGATTTATCTTCAGCCATTCCACAAGTTAGATCTATTATTCCACCTTTTTTAGCATATTCATATGCTTCAAGTAGAAGTTCATCCCTTCTATTTACATGGGTAGGCCTAATAGTAGTAATAGGAACTTTAGTTTTTTCTAGGACTTCATTTATAAGACTAAATCCAGCTTCATCATCTCCCATGTGGGCAACAACAATACCAGGTTTATTAGAAACCATTCCTGCTACTCTTACATCTGCTGCTAATCTAGATAATTCATTAAAACTAATAGCAGGAGACCTGTGATCTGATAGAGCAATCTTAACACCTAGAACTTCATCAATAAATACAATATCTTTTTTTACATCTCCAGTTATTGTTACAGATGGATATCCATAAGAACCTGTATATATATAACTAGTAAGACCTTCTTCTGTTAAGGCTTTTGCTTTAGCTAGAACATTTTCTACATTTCTTGTTATAGAATCTGTACCTAGAAGACCTACTACTGTAGTTATACCAGCTTCTACAAGTTCAGATAGCATAATTTCAGGAACTCTAGTTTTAAAACTTCCTTCTCCGCCGCCACCAGTAATATGGATATGATTATCAACAAATCCTGGGACTAAGCTTTTTCCTTTACCATCTATTACTTTAATATCTTCATTAATATTTATATTTTCTTTAATCATTGCTATTTTATCATTTGCTATAAGAACATCCATTTCTCCTAAATATTTAGGGCTATAGACATTTATATTTCTAATTATTAACATTTTATCACTCCTAAATAATTTCCTTAGACTTATCAAGCGGTGCAATACCTATCTTAGTAAAGGCAAGAATAATTGCAAAAACTATACCCATATAATTTAATATAGCCCATGGTAAATATTCTAAAGTCTCAACACCAAGAGTAGCCGTCATATAAGCTCCAGCAGAAGACCAGGGTATAAGTGGTACAAGTACAGTTCCTGAGTCCTCTAGTGTCCTAGATAGGTTCTTAGGATGTAGGTTATGTGCGGGATATATATCTTTAAATAATTGTCCTGGAATTAAGATTGATAAATATGAATTACCAGTAACTAAAGCAATAGTAAAACAAGAAGCAATAGTTGCAAGAATAATACCAGTTGTAGTTTTAACTCTTTCCATTAACTTTTCTAAAACCACATCAAGCATCCCAGATACACTCATAATACCAGCAAAACCCATAGCACAAAAGACTAAGACTGTAGTTCTTGTCATAGAGTTTACTCCACCTCTATTAATAAGGGTTGTAACCATCTGGTTTATTTCCCCTGTATAACCTGTCATCTCTACTGAAAAACCAGTAATTAAAGCCTTAAATCCATCAACAATGGAAAATCCTTGTACAAAAACTCCGATAAGAGTGGATATCATACTAGTACCTATCATAGTTGGTATAGTAGGAAGCTTAAGTAAAGATCCAGCAATTATTAAAATTACAGGTATAAGTAAAAGTATGCTCCAATTAAACATACCGTCTAATTGTTGCCTAAGTAAAATAACATTCTCAGGTGTTGTTGCTGAACCTGTAGATTTTAAGCCAACTATAAAATAAACGACTAATGATACTACAGTTGCAGGAATCGTGGTATAAAGCATATGCCTTATATGTTCATATAATTCTGAACCTGCAGCCATAGGTGCTAAATTTGTAGTGTCAGAAAATGGAGAAAGCTTATCTCCAAAATATGAACCAGCAACAACAGCTCCAGCTGTTGCAGGTAGACTAACGCCAAGTCCTGTTGCAATCCCCATTACAGCTACACCGATAGTGCCTACAGAACCCCAAGAAGTTCCTGTTATAGTAGATAGTATTGCAGTAACTATAAAGGCTGATACAAGCAAGAATCTTGGATCAATAATTTCTACACCATAATATATAAGCATAGGTACAATCCCTGAAAACATCCAAGAACCAATAAGTAGTCCTACACTCCACAAAATAAGTGTTGCTGGTAGAGCATCAGCAATTTTCTCTACAATTCCTTTTTGCATCTCATCCCAATTATACCCAAGGCTTAGGGCTACAAATCCAGCGACAAATGCTGAAATTAATATTAAAGGCTCAGTGGGAAGCTTTAAAAATCCTACACCAATTGTTAATGAAATAATCATAAATAATATGGGAAATATACTTTTTGAAAAACTAGGTTTAATTTTTTCTTTTATTTCTTTTTTATTAGACATGAAATCCCTCCTTACATTTATATAAGTAATCACTATACTTAGATTTCGCTTTAAAGTAGTAAAATCTATTTATTATATTCTAACACTTTTATTTTCTAAGTCAATGTAAGAAAATACTTAAAAATACTTAAAAGAAAATATTAAAAATAATATTAAAGTCTAATATTAAAATTTAACATTAAGTAAATAGGATTTATGAACTACTTATATTTGAAATTCTTAAAGAAATAAAAAAGTTTAATAAAGAGATTAATAAAAAGATTAATAAAATAGTTAATAACAGTAAAAATTAGAAAAATAAAAAACATAAATATACATATAAGAATGTAAAGTGAATATTTATAATATAAAGTT
>CAYPYI010000010.1:0-2448 GCA_964415085.1 uncultured Tissierellaceae bacterium | reverse complement strand
AAAAAACATAAATATACATATAAGAATGTAAAGTGAATATTTATAATATAAAGTTATCAAATGAAAATATAAAAAGCCATCAAACAATAAGTTTGATGGCTTTAATCTATGCATTTCTTGAATAAAATTCAATAACTAAATAGTCATTAATTTCAATATCTATTTCATCTCTTTCTGGAAGTCTTATAAGTCTACCAGATAGATCATCTAAGTTTCTTTCTAAATAATCTAATACATGTGGTTTTTCAAGGAAGTTTTCTTTATAAACTTCTATAGTTTTTGATTTTTCTCTTAAGCTGATCTTATCATTAACCTTAACAGCAAAAGATGGTATATCAACTTTTTTATCATTTACAAGGATATGTCCATGAACTACCATTTGTCTTGCTTGTCTTATTGATGAAGCAAAACCTAATTTATAAACTATATTATCAAGTCTAGTCTCTAACTGTTGTACTAAAGCAGTACCAGTTAGGATATCTGTATTTTTACTTTTATTAAAATATCTAACCATTTGTTTTTCGCTAACTCCATAATATGCTTTAAGTCTTTGTTTTTCTAATAGCTGCATACCATATTCAGAAAGCTTTTTATCATCACGTGCACTACCTCTTGTTGCTTTTTTCATAGCTTTAGGGTGTCTATATACATTAAGCCCTAATCTTCTAGATTCTTTGAATCTAGGATTCATTTTTTTCGTTTTGTTCAATATTATCATCTCCATAAGAAATTTGCCGCGATAATTTTGAGCCGAAAATAATTATAACATAAAAAGAATATTATGTAAATGATAATTGTTATCAAATGACTTATATTTTAAGTTAAATTTAAGTAAAAAATATTAAAATAGAAGGATATACATTTTTTTTGTTAATATTAAGAAAATATTCTATGGTTAAACTAAAGCTTAATAGATATAATGAATGTAAGAAAATACAATATAAAATGAAAGAGGTGATAATATGAAAGCTACAGAGGTATACGATGAGTTATCATATGATTTAATTGAGGTAAGAACGGGGAAGGAACTTTTTGATGCAGTAGAAAAAAAGACGGATAAGAATAAACTGATAAGAGTAGTAGAAAATATTGAAATAACTGAAGAATTAAATATAAGAACAAATTTTCGTGAAGATAGGTGCTCTTTACAGGAGATAGTAATTATGGGAGATTTAAATAATCCTGTAATATGGGATAAAGAGGGTGAATATCTATCAGGAATAAAAATTAAAGCTAATTTTAATAAAGAGATTAAAAATATGTTTGTAATACAAAATGCAGTTGTTAAATTAGAAAACCTAGTGATAGACGGATCTAATAAGACAAGACTTATAAAATCATGTTTTAAAGAAAAAGAATCAAATCTTTTAATTGCAAATTCCTTACTTATAAATGGATCTTCTAATTTAGGTTCAGCAGTTCTTACAGTTGGGGGCATTAACATTAAGGATTCAACCTTTGCAAGAAACTATTCTAATACAAACGGAGGAGCTATATCAGCAGCATGCGGATATGAGTATAAGGATGTTAGAATAGAGAATACTTTATTTATTAATAATAAAAGTAAAAATAAAGGTGGAGCAATTTATTGTGGCAAAAATGTAGTATGTAAGATTAAGAATTCTATATTTACTAAAAATTCATCTAATGTGGGTGGGGCTATTAGCATTGAGTCAAAAAGATTAAAAGTAAAAAAATCATTCTTTGAATATAATGAAGCAGAAAATGCAAGTGCCATATATACAAACAAAAAAACAAAAGTTAGCTTATATGATACAGAATTTAGAAACAATACATCAGGTGTATATGGACCATTAATATTTAATTCATCAGATGGAGAAGTAGAAATAGATAAATGTTTCTTTATTGATAATAAAATAGGGATATGAAAATAGCCTATTTATATGAAGCCTTTTAACAAATTTAATTGTTTATATAAAAATAATATCTTTAACAAAAAATGACTAAATTATTAGTCATTTTTTGTATAAATTAAAGAAAAATACTTGACAAATTAATCCATTACCAGTATAATGTAAGTTTTAGTTGACATAAAACTTTATATATGCTATTATATTAATATGAGTGTTGTAGCGAACCTTAAAACCTCATATAGGACTTAAAGATGAGAGACCAATAATGGAAGGTGGTTAGTTATACTATGAGCAGTGTAACACAAATTCGTAAGGACTTAGAAGGATGTATAGGCAAGCCAGTAATATTAAAAGCAGATAAAGGTAGAAGAAGAATCGTTACTAAAAAGGGAGTATTAGAAGAAACTCATCCAAATATATTTGTAGTGAAAATCTCAAATGCATTTGATGAAACAAGAAGAGTTACTTATACTTATTCCGACGTTTTAACTTCTACAGTAGAAGTAACAGTATTTGAATAAAAGAAATAAGCCCAGAAATATGCTATCAAATTTATTTGATAGCATATTTTTAT